>NZ_VPED01000002.1:0-171949 GCF_013417335.1 Acinetobacter sp. YH16031 | reverse complement strand
AAATTTAAGAAAAAAATCATCAATTACGCAGAATAATTCGGTACTATTGAACATCAGGACTAGAGTTGTGAGTTTGGTGTGGTAACTCAACTGATGGCTCTAGTCCTCTTATTTTTCAAGTCAATTTCTTATCCGCGATTCGGGTTATTTAATAAAATTCCCCCACCTTCAATTTCTACCACACCATTTTCTCGTACATAAACTTTCCAGTCTGCCAATAGCTCCTGTAATTTTTCTGGATAACGCTCTGCCAGATCTTCTGTTTTACCGCCATCTTCTGCCAGGTTATAGAGTTGCCACTTGTTTGGGCCATTCGGTGCGGGAATAAATAAAGCCTTCCAATCCCCTTTACGTAAGGCTTTTTGTCCAAACAGCTCCCAACCCGTGACATGGTCTTCAGCATGAATATGGGCCTGCTGTTGCTGCAAATACGGCAAAATGCTTTTACCCCGTAATGGCACCAGTTCACGACCTTTATATTGCTGTCCCGGATGCTGGATATTCAGTGTTTCCAGTAAAGTCGGCAGTAGATCCATCACCGTTAAAAATTCATGACTGATGCCATTTTGGCGTGCGAAGCCCTGATGCTTGATGAATGCAGGTGTACGAATTCCACCTTCACTTGTATGCGCTTTATAAAGTCGAGATGGCGCTGTGGCCGCCTGTGCCCAATGCTCACCGTACCAGACATAAGAATTACCTTTACCAATATTGTCCAGACGATTGTCATAATATTTGGCAATTACGGTCTCAATATCAGGACCAAAGACTGGTAATACTTCTAGTTGAGCGCCTTCTGCCCCATTATCCGAAAGAAAAATAATAATGGTATTGTCGTATTGATCAGTCTCTTTTAAATGCTTAATCACACGACCAACATTTTGATCTAAACGATCGACCATTGCTGCGTAGACTTCCATGGTACGCGCCGAGAACTGCTTTTCTTCATCCGTTAAGCTGTTCCAGAATTTAGTTTTCGCCAATACTGGATGAATCGTAGCATCTTCACCTACTAAACCGAGCTCTTTGATTTTGGCTAAACGCTTCTGACGTAATACTTCAGGACCTTCATCATATACGCCTTTGTATTTGGCAATACTTCCGGATGGGCTTGCAAAGGCCAGTGTGGTGCTGAAAATGGCAAATACGCAAAGAATGGGCGTTCTGCACGACTCTCATCATCTTGCAGATAATCCAGCAAGCGATCTGTAAAATAGTCTGAACTATAGAAGTCTTCCGGCAATGCAGTAATGTATTCATCATTTTCTGCATAGAGCCCCCGAGTTACTTTCAACAGGCCCGGAATTTCTTCTTCTGGAATATCGGGTTCAAACGCATAGTGATTGGCTGCACCCGGGAGCAAGGTAAATGACTTTTCAAAACCACGGCGTGCCGGAAAACGGTCTGGAGTTAAGCCCAGATGCCATTTTCCAGACATGATGGTGTAATAGCCTGCATCATGTAACAGTTCCGGTAGAGCCGCAACCTGATCATTTAAATACCCCTCATAACCCGGTTGGCCTTTCTGTTCAGGTCGTATGGTTTCGGCCATGGAACCCAATCCTGCCAGATGATGGTCTGTAGCATGGAACGGGTGGGTGAACAGGTCGATGCGGTATGAAAGTTAGTCAGGCGTAATCCTTCCAGGGCAATTGCATCTAAATGTGGTGTCTGGATCTCTCCACCAAATGCACCCAGATCAGAAAAGCCCAGATCATCAGCGACGATGAGTAAAATATTTGGTTGAGTAATTTGTGCTGTGGTCATATTTGGTCTACAAATTGATTTTATTATCGTGGTAATTTGCCTGAAATTGTTGGCTCAATCCTGTCACCAAATTGACAATCTTTCGCTGTATTTCAGCTAAGCTAATTCAAAATGACATTTCATGTCGCACTGCCCTAGTGCTTTACGCTCTTTTTTGGCATGATGCAGAAAGTAGAGAACTGAATAATGATAAATGACTCAAATGCGTTGGTTGGAACTGCTTTCGACAGTTCGGATTGGTAGTAAAAAGCAGAGTACAGAACTGGCCCGTAGCCCGTTCCACAAAGATTATGACCGTATTATTTTTTCCCAGAGCTTCCGGCAGCTCAACCGTAAAACCCAGGTGCATCCTTTAACCCAGCACGATGGTATTCATACGCGCCTGACGCATTCACTGGAAGTCTCCTGTATTGGCCGCTCGCTAGGGATGTTGGCCGCAGAGAAAATTAAAGACCAGCTTCCACCCTGGGTGTCTCCAGCGGATGTGGGCGCCATCATTCAAGCCGCTTGTCTGGCCCATGATATTGGCAACCCGCCTTTTGGCCATGCCGGTGAATATGCGATCCGCGAATGGTTTGATGATGTATCACATACTGACTTCTTAAAAGATTTAAGTCCTGAACAGGAAGCAGATGTACGTCAGTTTGAAGGCAATGCCCAAGGCCTGCGGCTTCTAACCAAGATTGACTATCATCCAAATGATGGCGGCATGCGCCTGACCTATGCCACTTTGGGTGCTTATTTAAAATATCCGTGGCTGTCAAAAACCATGGCATCGCAGGTAGATTTACCTGCCAGTAGCCGTGCCAAGTTTGGCTGCTATCAGGCAGAAAAAGAGATTTTAAAGCAGATCGCGGAAGAGCTTGGATTGATCCAGCTCGGCGAGTATCGATATTGTCGTCATCCACTGACTTACTTACTCGAAGCAGCTGATGATATTTGTTATGCCCTCATTGATCTAGAAGATGGCATCAGCTTGAACATGCTCAGCTATGCTGAAGTGGAACCGGTATTTTTAAATCTGCTCGGAGATTATGGCACGCCTTCCGAGATTGGTATGCCTGACACGACCTGGCAACAGAAAATTGCTGCCCTGCGTGGCCGTGTGATGAAACGTCTGGTGAATGAAGTGACGACTGCTTTTGCACGCCATCATGACCAGATTCTGTCTGGCCAGTTACAAGGCACTTTATTGCAATACTGTTCATCAGATATTGAAAGTGGTATTAATCGCGCCAAAGAACTGGCACGAGACAAGATTTTTGAACATCCACAAAAAGCAGGCTTAGAAATCATTGCCCATCAAAGTCTGCAAAATATTCTGGATGCCTTTATTCCGCTGACCACACCGCATAAAAACTTGAGCTTCAAAGAACAGCGTTTAATGTCGATTCTGCAACGTTCAGGGGCGAATTTTAAAGACAGCCATTATGACAATATCATGCAGGTGCTGGATATTATCTCGAAATTCTCGGATCATCAGGCTTATAACCTGTCGCAGGAATTGCAGGGTAATAAAGCTGGATTGTTATAAAATATCTGGCTGGATTAGATGCTTATTGCAGCAAAATCACCTGTTTTGCAGAAGGAGATTTTGCCTTTCCTGAAAATGCTGACTACTATGCTGCAAAACTGAATTGAGTAATGATAAAAGATGATTGGATGCCTGATTGGTGAAGTGCTGGCGCTTGAAGCACCAACTGTTTTATTAAATGTAAATGGTGTGGGTTATGAAATTGATACACCACTCACTACTTTTTGCCAGTTGCAAAAAGGCCAGAAAATTACCCTGTGGACGCATCTGGCTGTACGTGAAGATGCACAATTACTGTATGGTTTTTTAAATGCTCAAGAAAAAACCATTTTCCGCACTTTATTAAAAGTGAACGGCGTTGGCCCAAAAATGGCACTCGGCATTCTCTCAACTTTAAGTGTGGAGATGCTGATCCATACTGTTGAAAATGAAGATGTAAATACCTTGGTTAAAGTTCCAGGTGTCGGCAAGAAAACGGCTGAACGTTTGATGATTGAACTGCGCGACCGCTTTAAAGCCATGTCTGCGGGCACTGCTCCAAGCAATTCGACAGCTCCACAAATTCAGTTTATGGGCAATTCAGCCGTAGCTGAAGCTGAAGCAGCATTACAGTCTCTCGGTTATAAACCGGCTGAAGCGCAAAAACTGGTGAATGCAGCCAAAGGTGAGTTTACCGAAGCCAGTGACATCATCCGTGCTGCATTAAAGTCGATGAATAAATAAGTAATTTACCTATGAGCAAATTTTCAATCCAAAATTTGCTCGAGCTTTGGCGACATGGATGTCGCCGGTTGAGTTGAGGTACAGGAAGTACCTTCAACTCAACAAAAGATTTTTGTTACTTTTGATCTTTCAAAAGTAAGACAACGCCTACACAATGGCAGTTAAACACAAATCATTATTTGAGGCTGTTTCTGCAGCATCAAACAGCTTCAATAAAGAGATTAAGTTAATAGATATGCAAGACCGTCTCATCAGTGGTTCTGAAAAACCCGAAGATCATTTTGATCGTGCCATCCGCCCGGCTTCCCTCGATGACTATATCGGTCAGCCCGTGGTGCGTGAGCAAATGGAAATCTTTATTGGCGCTGCTCGTGGCCGTGCTGAAGCTCTCGATCATACTTTGATCTTTGGACCTCCAGGTCTGGGTAAAACAACGTTAGCAAATATTATTGCTCGTGAAATGGGTGGTAACCTGAAATCGACTTCTGGCCCAGTACTAGAACGTGCGGGTGATCTGGCGGCAATGCTGACTAATCTCGAAGAAGGCGATGTCCTGTTTATTGACGAGATTCACCGCCTGTCACCTGTGATTGAAGAAATCCTTTATCCCGCAATGGAAGACTACCAGCTGGATATCATGATTGGTGAAGGTCCTGCTGCCCGTTCGATTAAACTGGACTTACCACCATTTACCTTGGTTGCTGCAACCACACGTGCTGGTCTACTCACCTCTCCACTACGTGACCGTTTCGGGATCGTGCAGCGTCTGGAATTCTATTCGGTTGATGACCTCACTCATATTGTGAAACGTTCTGCGAGTCTGATGGATGTGCCAATGACCGAAGATGGCGCAAAAGAAATTGCACGTCGTTCACGTGGTACACCGCGTATTGCCAATCGTTTATTACGTCGTGTACGTGACTATGCTCAAGTCAAAGGCACAGGTGAAGTCACTCAGGAAATGGCTCAACGTGCATTAGATATGTTGAACGTGGATAAAGATGGCCTGGATACGCTTGACCGTCGTTACCTGTCGATGTTATTGGAACGCTTTGATGGCGGACCGGCGGGTGTAGAAGCTTTGGCAGCAGCAATGGCAGAAGATTCAGGTACTCTGGAAGATGTGATTGAGCCTTATCTGATTCAGCAAGGTTATGTGATGCGTACTGCGCGCGGTCGTATTGCGACCAATATGGCTTATTTACAGTTTGGCATGACGCCCCCTGAGCCAAAGTAAAGATAAAATTTTTTTGGCTTAGCCATTTTTTATCATAAAGAAAAAGAGCTAATTGACTACTGCAATCAATTAGCTCCAAAAGCACAAACTCAAAACTTTATTATTAAGTAGTTTATTTTGCTATATAATTATTGCCCTTTAAGTAAATACTTAGGCTATTTCTTTTAAAATTCTATCAATAATAATTATGAAATAACCAAAGCAACTTTAATGCCAAAATAGTATTTAACTTAGAGGAATAGTTGAAACTTAGATAATGAGAGATTTTTAAATCAGATATAAATTCCCTTCAACAATTCCCTATTATTTTGAATTTTTTAAATAAAATAGACTGTTAGATTTTTATAATTACATAATTTTACAATATCCACCTCTGTAAAATTCCCTTTATCAGCAAGTACTAAAAATGAATATACCAAAAAGGTATGAAACCCATACTCAGAGGGTTTTGGTCAAATGTAGTGCATTATGTAATGCTCAGGCATCACTTTAACTCTATTCAGATTTTTAAGGTTCTCCCTGATATGAACATGCATAAGACGCTTTCACTTTGTCTCCCTCTTTTATTCTGTAGTCAATTGGCTTTAGCAGATTGGGTAGACGATTCAGTTAAAGCAGCTGAAGCACATACCATCAAACTGCGCCAGCATATTCACCAGTATCCTGAACTGGGCAATATGGAATTCAAAACCTCAGAGTTAGTACAAAAAGAATTAAAGTCCTATGGTATTGAAGTACGTAAAGGTTATGCCAAAACAGGTGTAATCGGTGTGCTAAAAGGCTCAAAACCTGGCCCAGTCATGGCATTACGTGCAGATATGGATGCCTTGCCGATTCAGGAAACGGCAGCCATACCTTTTGCCAGTAAGCAGAAAGGCATTTATCAAGGTAAGGAAACTTATGTGATGCATGCCTGCGGTCATGATGCGCATACTGCAATGCTATTAGGCGCAGCCAAAGTGCTCGCTGCTAATAAAGATAAGATTGCCGGAACCGTGGTTTTTGTATTCCAGCCTGCTGAAGAAGGCGGTGCAGATATAGATAACTTTAGCCAAGGCGATCAGATCGGCTCACGTAAAATGCTGGCTGATGGCGCCCTCAAGAATCCTCAGCCTGAAGTCATTTTCGGGATGCATGTGATGGCGGGTATGCCAAGCGGCAATATTTTCTATAAAGATGGTGCGATTCTCAATAGTGCGGATCATTTACGTATTCAGGTAGATGGCCATCAAGTACACGGTTCAATGCCTTGGGCGGGTCGCGATCCTATCTATGCTTCTGCACAGATGATTAATAATTTACAAAGTCTGGTGAGCCGCAAAGCAGATCTAACCAAAGGCATGGGCGTGGTCAGTATTGGAAGTATTCAGGGTGGTACCACGGGAAATGTGATTCCTAATCAGGTGAATATGGTCGGTACGATTCGTTCTAATAGTGAAGATGTGCGTCAAGGTATTTTAAAAGACTTGCCGAAAATGCTGGAACATAATGCCGCAGCCAATGACGTCAAAGTCAAAGTAGAAATTGCACCCTATGCGCCTGTTACCACTAATGATAAAACCTTGACCGAATTGATGCGTCCGACTCTGGCTAAGGTAAATGGTGAAAATAAACTGCATCTGCTCGATAACAATGCTAGCGCCAGTGAAGACTTCGCTTATTATGGCAAGCTGATGCCCTCATTGTTTGTCTTCGTCGGTGCAACGCCAGCCGATCAGGACCCAGCCAAAGCAGCACCGAACCATAACCCGAATTTTATAGTCGATGATGCGACTTTAAAAACCGGCGTAGAAAGTCATGTCCGCTTTATTCTGGATTATCCAAAAGTGGCTGATCAGGTACAAGCGAGCTGGAAGCAAAATAACAAAAGCTGATTCTTAGTTCCTCAAGCATGAGTGACTGGTCTCATTCATGCTTTTACTTCGCCGTATTAATAAGCAATTGGCCGTTCCGTACTAGCTTAGCTCCTACTCCATCCAGATTTGACATCTTGTGCCATTGGTCTCAAAGCTCACAGTGCTAAACTTTGACGCGCTAAATTGCTTGACTTTTGGAATGAATAAGGCAAATTCTAAGCCTGCTCCAGCCTCTAAAAACAAGCAATAATTTCGTAAAATCTGCATGGAACAAAACTATGGCGAATCACTTTGAATTCAATATCCGCGTCTATATTGAAGATACTGATGCGGGTGGCATTGTCTACCACGCTAACCATATTCGCTATATGGAACGTACCCGTACTGAATGGCTACGTGCTTCCGGAGTGAGTCACTACTGGCACCAGTCCGACTATAACTTTGTTGTGCACAAAATCAATGTCAAATATATGCGTCCAATCCTCATGGATGACCTGATTACCGTGACTGCACGTGTCATTTCATGTAAAGCTTCATCATTTGTATTGCAACAAAATATTTATCGTGGTGAAATCATGCTTGCATCTGGTGAGGTCGAGTTGGCATGTATTAGTGCAGACATGAAACCACGTCGTCTTCCTGATGAAATCCGCGAACTGATTCATAAAGAATTGGAACAAGACTAAAAAAATTATTTGGCACACGTAACAGCTATGGCAACTCAGTTAGAATCATCTCTTCAAGTCTCAGATCTTATTTTACAAGCAAGCCCTGTCGTACAACTGGTGATGCTTTCTCTCCTGTTAGCCTCGTTGTACAGCTGGTACCTGATTGCCAAGTTAACCATGAGCTATAAAAAGGCTCAGGCTGACGATAATCATTTCCAGAAAATTTTCTGGTCAGGTGCCGAACTCAAGACGCTTTATAACAATGCCCAGCTCAATTCCAAACGTACTGGTCTGGAAGATATCTTCTATCAGGGTCTGGGCGAGTTCCTTAAACTTAAAAAACGCCATGCTCCAACTGCCCAGTCAATTGAAGGAACCGAACGTATCCTGCGTGTAGGTTTAAGTCGTGATCAGGGACATCTGGAACAAGGCTTGGGTGCGCTGGCCAGTATTGGTTCAGTTGCTCCTTATGTCGGTCTGTTTGGTACCGTCTGGGGCATCATGAATGCCTTTATTGGTCTGGCAGATGTCGATCAGGTTACTTTGGCCACTGTCGCACCTGGTATTGCAGAGGCCCTGATTGCAACGGCGATTGGTTTATTTGCTGCAATTCCTGCGGTTTTAGCCTTTAACCATTTCACATCTAAAGGTGAAGCACTGTACTCTGACCGTGCCCTGTTCGCTGAAGAAATGGTGGCTCTGCTGCAACGTCAATCTGTGGGCGCTACGCAGGACAATGACTAATGGCCATTCAACGTTCAGGACGCTTCGAGCGTATTAAAAAACCACTGAAAAGTGACATGAATGTAGTGCCTTACATCGATGTAATGCTGGTACTTCTGGTCATTTTCATGGTGACTGCCCCAATGATTACCAGTGGCATCAAGGTCGATTTGCCGCAGGCCAATGGCTTGCCAATTGAATCTAAAGATGCGCCTACTATTGTCACTTTAAAAGAAGATGGTACTTATTTTCTGGAATATAAAAATCAGACCACAGGTCCTGTCACCCTAGAGGCTTTGACGCAGACTTTGATAGAAGCGCAAAGCACTGCTGAAAGTGAAAACAAGGTCCTCAATGTCGTGATCAATGGTCATACCACTCGCCCTTATGGCGATGTGATGGCCTTGATGTCAAGCCTGCAAGATGCCGGTTTGTCCCAAGTGGGTTTACTGACCAAGCCATTAGAATAAAGTATGAAAAATTATCAGAAACCACCGTTTCAGAAGAAAGCAATTGCGATTGGGTTTACGCTAGGAATCCATGCAGTTGCTTTGGTGGGCCTGCTTTTTCTGGGCATGAGTAAGCCACCTGAACCGCCAAAACAGATTAAAACGGTCTTAATTAAACCTGAAGACCTCAAGCCGGTGACTCGTGAAGAAACCGAGTTTGAAGAAACTGCACATGAAAATATTGCAGAAGAAATCACCCAAACTGCTGAACCGAGTGTAGCGCCTGCGCCTGTAGTGCCAACAGCAGCTGCACCGACACCTCCGGCACCGCAGCCTACACCAGCACCCCCACAGATCGATATTCAAAAAGCTCAGCAAGAAGCAAAAGCAGCAGAGCTTGCTCAAGCCAAGGCTGCCCAACAAGCAGCCGAAGCTGCAAAACGTGCTGAAGCGGCCGAACAGGCAAAACAGGCTGCTGCCAAAGCCAAAGCAGAGGCTGCACAAAAATCTAAGGTTGAAGCTGAAGCAGCGCGTAAGGCCGAAGTAGAAGCACAGCGCAAAGCCGATGCTGCGCAAAAAGCCAAACTTGAAGCGCAGAAAAAGGCTGATTTAGCCGCCAAGCAAAAAGCCGAGGCTCAAGCCAAGGCAAAAGCGGATGCTGCGGCAAAAGCCAAGGCAGATACCGAAGCTAAACGTAAAGCGGATGCGGCTGCAAAGGCTAAAGCAGAGGCGGATGCTAAACATAAAGCTGACGCTGCTGCAAAAGCCAAAGCAGAGGCTGAAGCTAAGCGTAAAGCTGAAGCGGCAGCGAAGGCCAAAGCGGATGCAGATGCAGATGCCAAGCATAAAGCTGACGCTGCGGCGAAAGCTAAAGCAGATGCCGAAGCTAAACGTAAAGCTGATACGGCAGCGAAGGCCAAAGCGGATGCAGATGCCAAGCATAAAGCTGATGCTGCGGCGAAAGCTAAAGCAGATGCCGAAGCTAAACGTAAAGCTGACGCTGCGGCAAAGGCTAAAGCAGATGCAGATGCGAAAGCCAAGGCAGAAGCTGATGCCAAAGCCTCTGCAGCCAAACAGGCTGCTGAAGAAGCTGCACAGAAAAAAGCGGAATCTAAGCGAATTGCCTCTACTGCAAAACGTGATTTCGAAAATAAAATCAGACGTGCATGGGATACCCCTGTGGGCTCTTCAGGCCAGAAAGCGACTGCTCGGGTCACTTTGAGCGATAGTGGTTCTGTGGTTTCTGTGGTGGTGAGTGCCAGTGATCCAGATATGAAAGCCAGTGTAGAAGCGGCAGTACGTGCTGCTGCACCTTATCCAATGCCTTCAGATCCGGATGCACGCCGTGAAGCACGAAGTTTTACTTCAACCTTTACAGCTCATTAATAAGAAACAGCCATAATAAAGAAAAAGTGTTATGGCTGTTTTTTTGAGTTAAACTTCAATTGGAACAGATTAAATAATAATCACTCTCCATAGTGATATAACAGTTTGATGATAAATTCGTGGTCTATTTCGCATAAATCCATGCGATGATGTAGCCCAATCACTTATAAATAACTCCGTTGATTTGAGTAAATAACGAATGATGGAAAAGACACGCAAACACCTACTCTGCCTTGCAATCATGACCACTTTGGGTGCGGTCACTGCGACCCAGTCTCAGGCCCAACTGCATCTAGAAATTACCAAAGCTCCTGAAGCTGCCCCTAAAATTGCCATTGTGCCTTTTAGCCAGGATCAGAGTATTTATCCTGTGGTGGAAAATGACCTGAATCGTTCTGGAAAATTTGCCAGTGCCTCGAAGAATTTACCTGCTACAGCACAACTGAATTCGCCAAATGCTGAAGCATGGGCAGCTGCAGGCGTACCTTATGTGGTGACCGGTTCATCCAAGACCAATCCGGATGGTTCTTATAGCATCCAGTATCAACTCTATGATGTCGAAAAACGTCAATACTTACTGAATGAGTTGCTGACTGTTCCTGCTTCACGTACCCGTCAGGCAGCCCATATGATCAGTGATGCGATCTATCAGGCATTAACCGGTATTCCAGGAGATTTCACTGGCCGTATTGCTTATGTCTTGCGTAACCCGGCAACGCCTGAGCAGCGTTATACCTTACAGATTGCCGATACGGATGGTGAACAGCCAAAGACTATTTTGACTTCGCGTGATCCAATCCTGTCACCTGCCTGGACACCGGATGCGAAAAAAATTGCATATGTATCTTTTGAAACCAAACGTCCGGCCATCTATGTACAGGATTTGGCAACTGGTCAACGTGAAAAGCTGGCCAGCTTCCGTGGTTTAAACGGTGCGCCAAGCTTCTCTCCAGATGGCAAGAGCATGCTGTTCACTGCGTCTATGCACGGCAACCCGGAAATCTATCAGATGAATCTGGAAACACGCCAGTTAAAACGCATGACCAACGATAGCGCAATTGATACAGAAGCACGTTATGCGCCGGATGGAAAATCATTTATCTTTACTTCAGATCGTGGCGGCTCTCCGCAGATTTACCGCTATGATTTCAATAGTGAAAGTACCAAACGTCTGACTTTCCGTGGCGCATTTAATGCCCGTGCGACCTTAAGTGCAGATGGTAAGAAACTTGCATTGGTTCATCGTCCAAGTGGCAGTAACTATAAAGTGGCTGTACAGGATATTAGCTCAGGTGTGACCAATATCCTGACGCCAACCAGCCTGGATGAATCACCTAGCTTCTCGCCAAATGGTCAGATGGTGGTCTATGCCACTCGCGAAGGTAACCGTGGATTGTTATCTATCATGTCTCTTGATGGCCGGTTCCGCATGAATTTGCCAAGTGAAACAGGTGAAGTCCGCGAACCTGCTTGGGCACCAAAATAATAGTTCAATATTTATAAATGCTTTACCCCATAATCAACCTTCATGGAGATGAAGAATGAACAAAGTAAAATTATTTGCACTTCCTTTACTTGCAGCTGCAGTCGTAATGACTGGTTGTGCCAGCCGTAAACCAGCAGCTGAAGTCCAAACTGGCAACCTGGATACCAGTGGCACCACCACTGTAAACACTGAAGGTCTAAGTGAAGATGCAGCATTAAGCGCCCAAAATATGGCCGGTGCATCTGCTAAAGGTGTAACTGCAGAAAATAAGGCTTATTTAGCTAAACGTGTGGTTCACTTTGACTATGACAGCAGTGAACTGAGCAATGACGATATCCGTACTCTGCAAGCACATGCCCAGTTCCTGATGGCAAATGCCAATTCTCGTGTAGCTCTGACAGGCCATACAGATGAACGCGGTACACGTGAATACAACATGGCGCTTGGTGAACGTCGTGCCAAAGCAGTAGAAAGTTTCCTGATCACTTCTGGTGTAAATGCAGGCCAACTTGAAGCAGTGAGCTATGGTAAAGAAATGCCAGTTAATCCCGGCCATGATGAAAGTGCGTGGAAAGAAAACCGCCGTGTAGAAATCAACTACGAAGCTGTTCCACCACTACTAAAATAAGTGATCATTTAAATAATGCATCATTAATAAAAAAGCACTCAATTGAGTGCTTTTTTATTAGGAAGATATTTGAAAGATCAAAGAATAAAATTACTCTTTGCCTTCAACTTCTTCAGCAGTTTGCATGGATTCAATCATGTCATGTTTATTGAATTTTTTATATTCAGGTTTTGCTTCGTAATCCTTCCACGCTTCTTTCATCTTGTCTTCAGAAATTTCATCGAGATTAATCGCTTCGCTCGGCGTTGGAGTCGCATCAAACTTTAATGTTGTCATCTCTGTGCTCCTATGATCATTTTTTCCTTTGATTCAACATAGCACTTTCCACAGGAGTTGCAAGGGCAAAATCACAACAAATAATTCAGTTTAATTGTCCTTTTCGAACGTTCTCCTCTAAAATATAGCCGTATATCGTTTTGATCTTTTTTCCCCGATTATAAGTCTTGGAGTTTTTCCCTTATGTCATACCGCACCTTATCCCAATTTCTACAACAACAAAGCGGGAACCTCACACCTGAACTTGCACAAGTAATTGAAACAATTGGAAATACCTGCAAGCGTATTGACCAACTCCTGCAAAAAGGTGCTCTAGCGGGTGTATTAGGTAGTGCTCAGCATGAAAATGTTCAAGGCGAAGAGCAGAAGAAACTGGATGTGATTTCTAATGATTATCTGATTGATGCATTAAAAGTACATCCACATGTAGGCGGTTTAGCGTCTGAAGAACTGGATGAATTCACTTCAGCTCAGGAAAATGGTCAATATCTAGTATTGTTCGATCCACTTGATGGTTCAAGCAATATTGATATCAACATGTGTGTGGGTACCATCTTTTCAATTCTTCCTGCAAAAAATAGTGTAACGCAGGCAGAAGACTTCATGCAGGCTGGTGTCAATCAGGTTGCTGCTGGCTATGTGCTGTATGGCCCATCAACCATGATGGCACTTACTGTGGGTGCTGGTGTGGTATTCTTCACTTTCGATCCTGAAACTCAAGAGTTTCTGTTGACTTCTGAAACGATTCAGGTGGCTGCTGATACTAAAGAATATGCAATCAATGCATCGAACCAGCGTCACTGGGAAGCGCCTGTACAGCGTTATATCGATGAACTGCTGGCAGGTAAAACAGGTCCTCGTGCCAAAGATTTTAATATGCGCTGGGTCGCTTGTATGGTCGGCGATATTCACCGTATTCTGTGCCGTAGCGGGATCTTCATGTACCCATACGACTTGAAAGACCCAACTAAAGCAGGTCGTTTACGTTTAATGTATGAAGCCAATCCAATGAGTATACTGATGGAACAGGCTGGCGGTGCATCAACGACTGGTCGTGTCCGTATTCTTGAAATCGAACCTACAAATCTGCATCAACGTGTTCCTGTCATCATTGGCTCAAAAAATGAAGTTGAGCTTGTGACCAGCTACCATCACTAATTTTTAAACGGCAGTTGATCCTTGATTGACTGCCGTGGACTTTCTTCTTATGCCAACTATCTTCCTTGAATCCAAAGACAATCCTAAAATTAAACACTTACGCGGTTTAATTGAACAGAATTCTTATCGAAAAAAACAAGGACAAACTGTGCTTGAAGGCACGCACCTGTGTCTTGCATGGTTACATGAAAACAAGAAAATCAATTCAATCTTCACGACTGAACATGCTTTAGCGCATCCTGATTTCGACATTATTTTAAACAAATATACCGGTGTGGTTTTTGTCATTGGTGAATCGCTTTATAAGGACCTGAGTACCTTAGGCACTTCGATTGCCTGTATGGCGATTGTCGATATTCCAAGCTCAAGCCAGGCACTTGATTTTACGACTGACACCCTGATCCTTGAAAATGTGCAGGATCCCGGCAATGTTGGCACCCTGCTACGTTCAGCAGCAGCTGCCGGTATTGATCAGGTCATTTGTACCAAGGGTTCAGCATCTCTCTGGTCACCACGGGTATTACGTGCGGGTATGGGTGCACATTTTTCTTTGCACACTTTTGAGAATATCGCACTGGAAGACCTTTTACCGCAATTCAAGATTCCGGTATATGTCACCAGCTCACATCGTTCTAGCAGCCTGTATAGCAAGGACTTGCGTAAAGCCTGCGTCTGGATTCTGGGCAATGAAGGTCAAGGCGTATCTGACTATGCCTTGCAACATGCCGAAGCGGTGACTATTCCCCAACCAGGTGGGCAGGAATCCCTGAACGTTGCGATTGCAGGCTCTATCTGTTTCTTTGAGATGGTGCGTCAACGTATCTAATACGGTATTTAGGTTACATTGTTTTAATTCCAGTCAGTGTATTTATAAAATAGATTACACTACAAAAATAATAAGTTTTATTGTCAACCAAATCGTTATTCCCAACGTTATATGCACATGAACTTGGGAATAATGGTGGGTATCCAATGACAGGATTTTCCATCTCTATGGATTTATCACCGAAACCGTTGCAGTCACAAGATGCGAGTATTCTAAAGAGTACGGCTGAGTCTCGCCTGAAAAATTTCATGCAGGACGTGACTGGGCGTGCTTTGGTGATGATGGAAAGTGCGACTCAAGGACAACATGGGATCGCAATGGATCTGGTTCAGGAAGCTTTTATTTCTTTGCATAAATCTTATGCAGAAAAAAGCACTGAAGAGTGGTATCCCCTGTTCTATACGATTCTGAATAACAAATTACAGGATTGGCGTCGTAAAGAAGCACGTCGCAACCAGCCATTTTCCTTTTTCAAAAAAGTCAGCCTCGATGACGACGAAGTCGAATTTGACAATCTGGTAGATGAATCTACGCCCTCACCTTTAGAATTTCTGGATCAGGCAGTAACTGCTGAAGAAATTCAGGAGGCGATTGCCAAATTACCTGTGCGTCAGCAGCAAGCATTTATGCTCAGAGCCTGGGAAGGCTTTGATACTCAAACTACAGCGCAAATTATGAACTGTACAGAAGGCAGTGTGAAAACCCATTATCACCGTGCTATTCAAGGTCTACGTGCCTCTCTAGCACACTTAAATCCATATCTGGGAGGATCATCCGAATGAAGCAAGATGATTTCTTAAAGCAAGTAACTTCCAAACTTGATGGACTGGCACAGCACCACAAGGATAAACCGGTGGTGATGAATCATGTGCTGGAGCATATTCAGGACGCACAACATTCACGCTTTGCATTTCTAAAAATGTCTGGCTTTGCTTTGGCTGCTGCGATTGCTGGCGTGGTAGTGCTACCGAATATTGTCAGCCATAACGAACCTCAGACTCAAGCGGTATCTACACCCAAACTCTCTCCACAGATGCTTGAAGATCTGGAAATGTTAATGGTTTTAGGTGAGGACAAAGTTCCACATGGTAGCTAAAAGATTAGCAATTGCATTTTGTGCATTCAGCTTCCTGCAAACCAGCTTTGCGGGATTTGAACGTTTTTGGATTTTTTCCAAAGATGCCAATACGCAGGTCAACGAAACCTGGAATACACTTTCTGATTCCGAGCAACTGGCATTAATTAAACGTTATCAGTCCTTAAAAGAAATGCCTGAACAGCAACGTATTAATTTACAGCAACGCATGGATTGGTTCACCCAGCTTCCTGAAGCTGAAAAGCAGCGTATGCGTGAAACCTGGCAAATGATGAGCAGTCAGGAACGTAAGGAGTTAGGTGCACGGATGCAAAAAGCAACGCCTGAAGAGCGACTGGCGATCCGTGAAGAATATATCCAGAAATACCAGCAACTCACTCAACCTAAAACTCATTAATTGTAGTTAAAAAAAGCCTCCATCTGGAGGCTTTTTTTCATACTGCAATTATTTTCTAATTCGGCGATATCCTGCCAGACCTAATAATCCGAACAATCCCCAAATTCCAAATGAACCACCACCACTTGATGATGTATTGGTATTTTTAGCCGTATTTTTTAAGTTAATTCTTGCTGTATCTGACATCAACTCATCTGCATCAAAAACATGATACTGCATATCATAATCTGACTGACTAAAAGTATTTTTCACACTAAAGGTTAATTTTCCACCATAGCAGGTTTCACCTGCAAAATTTCCTGGGCATGGTCCTTCTCGCTCTGCGGAAAGGTTTACTCCGGCAGGAAGCTTGACAATGCGAATTGGAATCTCACGACCATCTTTATCACGATAGAAAGCAGCCTTGCCATTCATCCGTGGACCATCACCATCATCGCTGTCATTCTCTAATGGATTCACAGTTACGGTCAGATTGTTCTCTGCGCTAATTCTATATTCATCATTTTTTACAATCGGTTTAATATTTACAAATGCGCCCTGCAAAATACCTGTACTGCTGGCACCTGTCTGCTTGTCTTTAATTGTATAACGGCAATACTCCGTATCCGAGAGACTGGTTACTTTGCCATCAGTACGATACATCATGATACGGTTTAAGTCAGGCTTCCATTCACATTTTAAATTTGGGTCATTCGGCGCACCTTGAACAATTAATGAACTGCCTGATCCAGATAAAGACCCTACACCTAAAGATTGCACTGTAATTTCATAATTTTGTGAATTTAATGCTTTTGCTTGTACTTGAGTATTATTTAAAGTTTCTTGAGGCATGACCAAACTAAATGGATTAACGTATATGGCACGATATTTCTGGTATTGCTTGGTATATTTTAAAAGATCCTCATATTCTTTTAGCTCTTCCTTTAAGCCCTGTATTTCCTCAGGTTTTGTATTCTTATCGGCCAGAATAGAATTAATATCATCAATATTTTCCTGATAATAATCCAGCAATTCTGTTAAAGAACTATTTTTTAGACCAGAAATATCTGCTGCAGTTAAGTTCCGGATTTCGATCGACCCAATTTCACAGGAATTTTTTGCGTCCGGATTAAATAACAATGTTGCCTTAGTCAACCGCTCAATTCCACGTTGATCAATTTCTTCACAACTTTCTGTACCGATATTGACCAGATCCGTATTCGATTGTCGATCAATAGGATAATACATCCCTAAATAACGGTTATTTACAGAAGGTTCGATATAAGTAGTTAACAGATCTGTGATCTTATTATTAGATACATCAATATTCGTTGAAACACTGTTTTCTGCCAGTTCAGGCAACACACAGCGTGAGGAACCACTTGTATGGATCGCATTATAAGCAGTAAATAAATCTACACCCTGTTCTTTACTTGGATTTCCACCATTCAAGGCATATTCACAAGATAGGCCCTGGTTAAAGGCTAACACGTTATAAGCCAGACTCGAATTACCAGTATTGTCATAAAAGATGGTAGAGCGAGCAGTATTCTCGACAATCGTGTTATTAATGGCACTAAAAGTGAAGAAAGAACTTAATGGACGGCTGATTTCATTGGCCATTCGGAAAATATGACCTGTGGCATTGGTCGTATTTTTTGCAATTGTAGAGTTACTAATATCAGCTTTGGCATAACCACAAAAGTCCAGAATACTGGCCGTATCAGTAGAACCATTTTTGACAATGCTGCTTGCGCTAATTTCTAGCTTGGTCTCTGTACTGCCCAAATTCCCCACACAATCCATGGCCAAGACACTGCCATATGTAGCTGCTTTATTCTGATGAATTAAGGAATCCTGAATCTTGATAATTTTTTCATTATTCATCGCCACTGCATAAATTGCTCCCCCTTCTGCAGCCGCTCGCGAATTTACAATTTCACTATTCACGAGGCTTAGAGGACCGGCGACATAAAATGTTCCACCATTACCTTTATCCAGACTGGTTTTTGCAGCATAACCATCTTTCAGGATGACACCATTTACCACCATGCTGGCTTGGCTAGCAACCGTATTAAATAAGCGGGTTTTCCCTTGGCCTGAAATGGTGGTGATTAAAGCCTCACGTATTGGATATAAAAAGGTAATAGGACTTCTTTGAGTATAATTGAAGGGTGATTTTCCCAAAATATTGACATGGGATTCAACAATAATTTCACTATTGAGTTTGTATTCTCCAGCTTCAAGCTGGATGACATCTGGAGCGGAACCGTCATTACGCAATGTACGGCCGACATTACATCCTCCATAGGATTTATCCAGCTTGGCTGTCTTAATGGCTTCACGCAAGGAACAGGCACTGGTATTTTCCCCATCCTCGTCAGCAAATGTAGTGACATATATGGTTTTATCTTCGGCTGCCATTAAACTCATGGCAGATAAAATCATGGCTGCAAGCAGTCCTTTTTTATAATTTTTCATGATTTTTCCTTAATCTTTTAATCTGCGACGTAGGCCGATCAACCCTATCAGGCCTATTAAGCCAGCGATCCCCCATGCCCCACCCGAGGTCTTCACAGACTTGTCTTTCATTTCATTTTTAGGTTCCTGTACAATCTGGGTACTTAAAACCAGATAAGGTTTGGACTTATTAAATCGTGTAGATGAAGTAACTACCTGAATTTCAAAAATATCAGCACCGTGCCATTGTGAATCTGGGGTATAAACAACATTCCCATCAATATCAATGACTGTTTTACCCTTGGAAACAGTTTTGGTTTGGATAACCTGTAAGCAGCCATCTTGCCAAGGCTCACCCTTTGGATTCTCTCCAATAATGTTATTGCATTGCTCTTTAGGAATTAAATCACTATCTCCTAAAGCAGATTCAATTGAAAACTTTGCAGTCTCTCCTTTTAGAAGATCCTGTCCAACCAGACTGGTAGATGTTGGAACTGTAATTTCAATCGCGCCACGATCACAAAATAAGTTATCCAGTAAACGGTCTACACCGCGTTGGTCTGCCGCCTCACAGCTGACTGAAGGATTGCTGCTATTGTAGCTAGTCCCTCTATTTACAATCGGTGAATCACTGACCTGATTATAATTCAACAGGATACGAGGACGTAGATAGCCCAAAAACTGATCTTTAGGAACGCTATAAGGACATAGAATAGCATCATTATTTTGTTTTAAATTTAGACAGGCACCTTCACTTTGATCTGAAGTCTCTGCAAACAAGCGAGTACCTGTCCAGATCTGGTTTGGATATGCAGCATCACCTGTACCACAAGATGCTGTTACCAGGTTATTGTGAATCGTACTTTTATCCGTAGTTTCAATCTGACAATCCTGCGTACCATTTCTTAAAATAATACTGTTCGCCACGTAGGCTTTACCATTTGGAGCATTAATACGTAGTGCTGTACCTGTATTATCCACTATAGTCAGGTTGTTGATTCCCACCCCATCAATCACATTGATCAGTGCTCCCTTATTTTTTAACAGGGTACTGCTTAGGACTTCAGCATTAATGGATTGAATATCGGCAGGATTATCGACTTGGCCCGCTGTATAAATATTGGTAGCATTATTATTAAGCGTCTGGTTATTCTTTAAAACGCTTTGATAAACCAGAAAGTATGGAAGCTGGCTATAGAGTATGCCACCCTGTTGCGCCTGATTATTTTCAATCAGGCTGGTTTTTATTTCGGCAAAAGCAATCAGATTCTGGCCAAATTTCCCCACATTATAAATGGCGCCACCTTGACTCGCAGCCCCCTTGTATAAGCGGCTGTAATCAATCACCAATTTACCTTTATTATGAATTAGGCCACCTTGTTCGGCACAGCTGCTTTTACCGCAACCTTCAAGGTCGAGTTCTTTTAAATTGACTTGAATCAGCTCTTCATCATTGCTAATACGGAAGAGATTATCTGTCCCTTTCATTTGAATATGAGCGTTATATAACCCCATTACCTTATCGGTACTACTAAATTCACCATCTACTTCTGCGATAGATTTAATCGTCACTGATTTCTTGATCGGGATATGTTTATTCAGAACATAGGTCGTTTTTTCTTTTAAGATAATGGTGCCAATAGCATTTTCGCCACCACAGCCCATATAACCTTCTTTAGCCAAGCCACGATTCACATATTCAACAGCTTCTCGAAGTGAACATTCCTTGTCATCTTTTTCAATGTCTTCTGTGGTAGTTACAATAATTTCTGCACTATATGCCTGCCCCGCCATACATAGCAAAGCCATGCCTATGCTCTTCTTGAGCATACCCTTCTCCTTAATTTTTTATTTCTTTCTTTTTCTTCTAAAGTTGCATCTTCCTTGCAACAGCGAATTATTTTGCCTTACTTTCGCATAGACTGAGTAATTACTCAAGATGTTTTATAATTTAACGATATTCATCAATTAATGCATAAATCTGCCGCAGGTTAGCATTGCTGACTTTCAGCTTTTCACCTTTAAGTAATTGAATAATCTGTTCTAATGTTTGTAGAAGCACGGAAGTTTGATGTGGTCCGTGATTCAGCAAATAATCAAAAATCTGTGGGTCAAGATGAATACCACGTCGGTCCAATACCGAGGACACCAAGGCAAATCGGTCCGCATAAAGACTACCATTTGGAACACGGACACTGACTGCCTGCGTGAGTCGGGACTGCAAATCAGGTAATTCAAGCTTTAATTCAATGGGCGCAAAACGGGAGGAAAATACCAGCTGACCACCGCCTTCATCATTATAATTAATCAAGTGAAAAACGGCGCGTTGCCAGTGTGGAACCCCGCTAATGGCTTCAATATCATCCAGTGCGATCAGGTCAAACCGATCCAAAGAAGTAATCGCTTCAGTAGGCGCATCCAGAAGTTCCAGCAAAGACACCTGTATAGCGGTCTTGCCGATTTCCAGATAAGAATCACAGATGGCAGAGAGTAAGTGACTTTTCCCTGTTCCAGCTCCGCCATACACGTAAAAGCGGCTGATTAAGCCTGCATGCAGCTGTCGGACTGCATCAATTACATGACCCCATCCCGGGCCCGAAAAATCACTAATTCGAGCATCGAGTTGAGGTTCTATATCTAGCTGCAATTGACGCATATGATTCTGATGGCCTTATGAGTCTTTATGAAGAGGTACATCCATCTTACTTGATTTCTCTCCCTCTTGCAGTGGTTTTGCTTCTGACTTTTTCATTTCAATATCAACATCTAAGTCTGAAGTTTCTACGCTTATGGAACCTGTAGCCGGATCATTCATGACGACTGCCTGATTTCCATAAAATGATGTGCACTCATAATATTCACGTGCATGTCTGAGCAGAACCACAATTACCGCTGCAACTGGGAGAGCAATCAGCATTCCCAGGAAGCCAGCCAGTTGTGCGCCCGCCAATACCGCAAAAACCACAGCAACTGGAGATAAACCTATTTTATCGCCGAGCAGGAATGGCTGTAATACATAGCCTTCTACCGCCTGACCGACCATAAACACGACACCCACCAGAACCAGTTGCCACCAGTCAATCCCGAATTGCAGGAAGGTCGCAATGACCGCTGCAATGATCCCGACCGCAAATCCCAGATAAGGAATAATACTGGCCAGACCTGCCACCATGCCAATAATCAGACCAACTTCAAGACCAATCAATTGCAAACCAATCGCATAAACGATCCCTAGCAGAATCATCACCAGAAATTGTCCTTTCACAAAGGCCCCAAGTACACTGTGACATTCACCGACGATTCTTAATGTACTTTGTTCATAAGGACGTGGAATCAGGCGGCGTAAGCTTTCCAGCATACGATCCCAATCCAGCAGGAAATAGAATGCAATAATTGGAATCAGAACAATCGTACCGCCAATCTGCAAAAAGTTAATTCCAGATTGTGCAAGGCGTAGCAGGAAGGCCTGAATACTGTCGGCACTATAATTGGTTTGCACATAGTCCATGACCACATCAGAAATCTGTGTGGTATCAATTTCCATTTCAACGACATTGAAGGTATTCGACAGCCACGGTAAAAAGGTTGAATTAATCCAGCCAATGACCGCAGGTATATTGTCACGCGCATAAATCAGCTGCTGCCAGATCAGCGGCACCAGATACCAGATTGCCAGGATCATAACGATCCCGATTCCAGTAAAAACGATACTAATAGAGAGCCAACGCGGCAGACCGATATCGTGCAGTTTATCTACCAGCGGGCTGAAAAGATAAGCCATTAAAAACGCTGCAACAAATGGAATTACAACGGGTTTTAGTAAATATAGAATCCACAACAACAAAGCTATCCCAGCTAGGATAAACACGCGACGCAATGTGCGATCTACCATAAAGTTTCGCCTTCTCTCTATTAATCGTTATAAAAAGTAAAATATTTTAATAAAGATAGCATTTTAGGGCATAAATACCATAAGAGTTTTGCATATTCAGGTTATAATCCCCCGCGCGAATGCGGAGACTTCATTATGAGCAACTCAACTTCTACCCCAAACACTGGTTTAAGCTACAAAGATGCAGGTGTCGATATTGAAGCGGGAGACGCGTTAGTCGACCGAATCAAGTCCGTCGCTAAGCGTACTAAACGTCCTGAAGTAATGGGCGGATTAGGCGGTTTCGGCGCCCTTTGTAAAATCCCTAAAGGTTATGAAGAACCTGTTCTCGTATCAGGCACAGATGGTGTTGGTACAAAATTACGTCTGGCACTGAATTTGAACCGTCATGACACCATTGGTCAAGATCTGGTTGCAATGTGTGTGAACGACCTTCTCGTTTGTGGTGCTGAACCACTCTTCTTCTTAGACTATTATGCGACTGGTCACCTAAATGTGGACGTGGCTGCAAATGTCGTAACAGGAATAGGTGCTGGCTGTGAACTTGCAGGTTGTGCACTGGTTGGTGGTGAAACTGCTGAAATGCCAGGCATGTACGAAGGTGAAGATTACGATCTTGCAGGCTTCTGTGTCGGTGTAGTTGAGCAAAGCAAAATTATTGATGGCTCTAAAGTAAAAGCGGGTGATGTACTTATTGGTGTTGCATCTTCTGGTGCACATTCAAACGGTTATTCGTTGCTTCGTAAAATTCTTGAAGTTAAAAATGTTGACCTGAATCAAATCGTTGATGGTCGCCCACTTGCAGATGTTGCAATGGAACCAACACGCATTTATGTGAAATCTATTCTTGAACTGCTAAAACAGGTTGATGTACATGCAATGGCACACATCACGGGTGGCGGTTTACCAGGCAACCTGCCTCGCGTATTACCAAACGGTGCTCAAGCAGTCGTAGATGAATCTTCTTGGGAATGGCCTGAGCTGTTCAAACTTCTTCAACGTGAAGGTGGTGTAGAGCAGTTTGAAATGTATCGTACCTTTAACTGTGGCGTAGGTATGGTTCTTGTTGTTGATGCAGCAGAAGCAGACAAAACTGTAGAGCTACTCAACGGTTTGGGCGAGAAAGCATGGACCATGGGTCACATTGCAGATAATGCTGAATCTGTTGAAGGTGCAGACGAAAAAATTCGTGTGATCTTCGCGTAATTCGCATGATTAAAATTGCTGTACTTGTTTCAGGCAGTGGATCGAACCTGCAAGCCCTGATTGATGCCAATCTGTCAGGGAAAATTGTCGGGGTGCTTTCCAACAAGCCTGAAGCATTTGCTTTAGAGCGCGCTCATAAAGCAGGAATTCCAACTGCAGTCATTGAACATAAGCAGTATCCAAGCCGGGAAGCTTTTGATGATGTCATGCATCAGCAGCTTCTGGACTGGGATGTTGATCTGGTCGTACTTGCGGGCTTTATGCGAATTTTAAGTGAAAAATTTGTGAAAGCTTGGGAAGGGAAAATGCTGAATATTCACCCTTCTCTTTTGCCACATTACAAAGGCATGCATACCCATCAGCGCGTCCTGAATACCGGTGATGTTCTGCATGGTTGCACAGTGCATTATGTCACTCCTGAACTGGATGCCGGCCAAGCCTTAGCACAGGGTGTGTTAAAAGTATCGCATCAAGATACGACTCACACTTTAGCTCAGCGGGTACATGTACTGGAACATCTGATTTACCCACAAGTGGTAGAATGGATTTGTAATGGGACAATTCAGCATACTGAACAAGGTGTGTTGTACCATAATGCAAAAATGCAAGAACCTGTTCAATTCTGCAAATTCTAAAAGTCCAAATATAAAAAACGCATCCTCGGATGCGTTTTTTATTTCTTTAGATGAGATGAACTTTAAGCAGACTGTTGCTGAATCAGTTGTTTGACCAGACTCGCTACTTGCTCAGGCTGCTCTAATGGGAACATATGCCCACCATCTACTACTGTAAATGGAATGCCAAATTTCTTTTGCACTTGCTGCGGAAATCTGCGCGCCAAAAATGGACCTTTCTTGGCAACCACCAGATGCACTGGTACTTTTGGTTTTGCCTGAGGTAACCACCATAGCGACGGATTGGTTCTAAAGATATTCACTTCATCCATTTTAGGAATAGTGAGTTCAACTCCACCTCGAACCGGATCATCCTTTAAGGCATAGTCAATATAAGCCTGGAAGCAATCTGTATCAAAATCCTGATAAAAGCCTTTCGGTCGCAGCAATTCAGCTGCCTGTTCCCGAGACTCCCAATGATCACGACGGCGTTTCGACAAACCTGCAGGTGACATCCGGTCCAGTGCTTTTAAGCGCAAAGTTTTTGCAATATGCAACGCCAAGGCTTCTTTGCCCATGATCATCGGCGGATCAAGCATAATCATTTGCGAAAAAAGTTCCGGACGCTGTAAGGAGGCCTGAAAACTCAGGACTGAACCTAATGAATGCCCCAAACCAATCACCGGACGTCCATGGGACTGACGTACAATACTGTCGATCACCTGTTGAGTCAGACTTTTCCATTGATTATCAATTGGATAGCGCTTATCAGGCCCTAATAGCGGCACATAGATAATATCGTAATCATCTTGCAGTCCTTCAAACAGCTTTTGATAGACTTTAGATGGCACGCCATTGGCGTGCGCAAAATGAATCAATGGTTTCATTGTAATGTCGTTTTATTTTCTGACTGAAGTTTCTGTGCCACTGAAGTCGCAATTCCTTCACCAATCGATGAACCCATACGACCCAGTACGGACTCAAATGGACTATATTCAATGGTGTAATTTAAAGCTTTTTCAGTTTTTAGTTCACGCTTCAAAGTATTTAAACTGCCAATACGGTCTGCAATACCCAATTTCACCGCCTGTTCACCGGTCCAGAACAGACCTGAGAAAATAGCAGGATCAGTCGATTTCAATTTCGCTCCACGCCCCTGCTTTACAGCATTAATAAAGTGACCATGCACGTTATCCAGCACACCTTGTACATGCGCTTTTTGCGCAGGATCAACCGGCTGTGTCATGGACAGCAAAGCTTTATTTTCACCTGAAGTCATAGTGCGGTCTTCAACTCCAAGTTTTTGCAGCAGGTTATTCACACCATAATTCGGCATGATCACACCGATTGAACCGACCAGACTCGATGGATTGACAATGATTTCATCTGCAGCAGATGCAATATAGTAAGCACCAGAAGCTCCGGTATCACCAATCACGGCATAGAGTTTTTTCTCAGGATGCTGTTTTTTCAGATACTGGATTTCCTGCCAGATTTCATCTGACTGGACTGGTGAACCACCCGGTGAATTAATATTTAAAACAACAGCCTTACTTTGCTTGTTTTCAAAGGCTTTTTTGAGTGATTTGATGGTATTGCTACTGTTTACGCTTTGCTTGTCTGCGGCAATCGTGCCAATAATATCAACCACAGCAATGTGTGCACCTGCGCTTGCACTCGGATCAGAAGCACTCATGCTACAGCCTTTACCCAGCGCAAGAATGACAACCAGCAGATAAGCAAAGGTTAGAAATTTAAAGAAGATCCCCCAGCGACGTGCCCGTCGTTGCTCTTCTACTGAAGCTAAAACTGCTTTCTCCAGCAGTTTCCATTCTGGGCCAGTCGGCTGAACTGGTTGCTGCGTATTTTGTATTTGATTTTCAGGTTTTGGTGGCCAATCGGACATAAATAATCCAATAAATTAATTTATATTGAACCCATTATATACACCGAAAAGGGTAATTCTGTCTAAAGAAACCGTTTTCGCCTATAATAAATGCTATTCTTTTTTATTTTATCAATATTACAACTCAATGACTGAACGCAGCTCAAAGAATTCAGCTTACGGTTTACTCAAATATATTAGCCGCCAACCGCTTTCAGTTTCCCGATGGATTGCGCGGATTCTTGCCTTAATCGTTAATATTTTTAAAGTTTCTAAAACTTCTGATGTAATTCGCCTGAACCTTGAGATCAGTTTGTCTGAACTGTCGACACAGGAAAGAGAACGGATTACCCGTGCCGCGATTCGCAATGAACTGATGTCTTATTTTGAATTTTTTAGTATTTGGGGTTCGAGTAATCAGAAAAATATTGAGAGAGTGCATAAAGTTATAGGCGAAGATTTACTGCATGATGCCTTGGCACAAAATAAAGGTCTGGTGCTGATTGTGCCGCACTTTGGCACTTGGGAAATTATGAATGCCTATGTTGCGCAATTCACTTCAATGACCATCATGTATAAACCTGTAAAAAATCAGGCAGCGGATCAGTTTGTTCGTGCAGCACGCAGCCGCGAACAGGCCAATCTGGTGCCGACAGATGAGTCTGGTGTACGACAGATTTTCAAGGCCTTGAAGCAAGGTGGCACTACTGTCATTCTGCCGGATCATACACCCAACGTTGGCGGTGAATATATTCCTTACTTTGGTGTTCCTCTAGCTACCAGTAATCTGAGCGCTAAGCTGATCCAGAAAACTAAAGCTCGTGCCCTGTTCCTTTATGCTTTGCGCAATGAGAATGCTGGATTTGATATTCATATCGAGGCCATAGATGAAAAAATTTATCAGGGAGATGCCAATCAGGGTACAGGTATCATCATCAACACGATTGAAAACCTGATTCAGCGTCATCCTGAACATTATCACTGGAGCTATAAACGCTTTAGAGCTCACGAAAATCTGGGAAATATTTATAAACTTGATCATAACCAAGCTTTATCCAAAGTGAACCAGTTAAGAACTTCTAATCCGGCCCCTGTTAAACCATCTCTAGAATCAGTCATTTAGATTTTGTTTTTGTAACCACTTCCGGCGACTTCTTTCAGTTTCTAGAATGATTTGAGTTCCTTGCTGATGAAAATGCAGGCTGCCATGCTCTGCTGTAGTCAATAAAGGAATTTCCAATTCTTCAAGACGCTGCTGGGTTAGTTCGCTTGGATGCCCGTAACGGTTAAATTTTCCTGCAGACGCAATCGCCAGTTTAGGACGATAATGCTGCAAGAATTGATAAGCTGAACTGTGCTGACTGCCATGATGACCTAATACCAAGACATCCACTTTTAAATCAGGATAGTCTTTGAGTAACTGATATTCAGTCTGCCAACCTGCATCTCCCATCAGCAGAAAATTCTGATAAGGCCAGACATCTTTGAGCTGCAAATACACTACACAAGACAGGTCATTTTTATTGAAATTAGCAGTATTTAATTGTTCTAGTTTTGGTGCAATGACCTTAATCCGCACATCATTCTGCCATTGCCACCGCTGTCCCTGATAACATAATTGAAAGTTTGAAGAGGCTGCAGTTTCGGTCACTTCATTGGCATAGATATTCTTAATCTTGAGCTGGTCTTTAATGCTGTGATAAGCACCACTATGGTCCTGATCCAGATGCGTTAAAATCACCTGCTCCAGTTGAGAAACACCTTGTACCGACAGAAATGGCATGATTACCTGCTTCCCAATACTAAATTTTTCCTCATCATAATAACCGCCCATATCGATCATCATGTTATGGGTTCCATGACGGAGGAATATCGCCTGTCCTTGCCCGACGTCCAGCACCGAAAGATGAAATGGCGGATGATAGAATTGAGGAATACAAATTGGTACTACTGCCACAGCCACCCAGGATTTTGGTAATACGCCACGTGGTAAGAATAAAATCAGCAAAGATAGGATGCATAGGCCAATCATCCAGAGACTCATTGCAACTGGAATTAACTGCGGTTTAAACCAGTGATCCAGCAGATTTAAGAATCCCAACAAGATATTCAGCATAAGATCATTAAGCTGAAATAGCATACTTGAGACCGGTTCAGCGATAAAAAATAGAATCGCTGCCAAAATATCGATTGGAACAATCAGTAGACCAATCCAAGGGATTGCGACCAGATTACTGAACGGCGTGATCCAGGCAATCTGCTTAAAAAACAGCATCATTAAAGGAAATAAAGCGAGAAAGATTTTCCACTGCGATTCCACCAGCACTTTAGTTGCAAAATACAGTTTTTGTATTGCTGTCTGATTTTGCTCGGATGGTCGCTGTTGAATGGTCTGATAAATTCTGAGCAATACAAAACAGGCCCCATAAGACAGCCAGAAAGCCGCGGACAAGATACTAAAGGGATCAATTAATAACAGTAAGGCAGCGCTCAGAATCAGAAGTTTTAAAGCCTGCAGATTTTGTTGAAGCAGCATGAGGAAGACACCAATCATACAAATCAGCAGGGTTCGGATTGCCGGAATTTCAAAACCCACAAAGGCACAGTACAGCACCACACAAAACAGAAAAGGCAAAGCCAGAAAATACTGGCGTGGCCATCTTAGATAAAGCTGAGGCATACTTCGTGCGACAAGTAGCCGAAGCATGGTACAGACCATCAGGGCAAAGATCAGTACATGTGGGCCAGAAATCGCCAGTAAGTGACTCATACCCATACGTCGAAATTGCTGTTCAGTTGCAGGATTTAAAAAGCTTTCATCTCCGGTGAGCAAAGCCAGAAGCAAACCTTTATTTTGTACAGGTTGCCTTGCTATGAACTCTCTTAATTGCAGCCGCTTCTTCTCTACCCAAAGTAGAAATTGCTGAGTTAAAGCTCTTTGCTCTCGAATAAACTGACTATACCCCAGTGTAGAAACAGTAGCTGAATCAAGTTGCTCTATCTGTTTGATCCGGAAACCTGCCATCATATTCTGTTGGAGCGCCCATTTTTCAGCATCAAAAGCACCGGGCGTTGCATAACTGTGATTAGGACGTACCTGCCCTTGCAGCCGGTAATAATGCCCCAGTTCAAGTGCATTTACATTTTCATGATTTGCTGATAGTTGTGAAGTATTCGATGAGGTTTTAGGTAGAAAACCCATCCAGGTTACGGTGCGTCCATCGAGGTTTAATACTTCCAAAGGCTGCTGGATGGATTGTTCACCGAGTTTATTCAAGCGTTTGACATAAACGATAATGTCTTTCTGCAGTACTTCATGCTCGACATTCAATAGCCGTTGGCTGAGCTGTTGATTGGCATAACCATATCCCAAAAATGTCCCGAGTAGAATACAGGTACTTACCAGCAATCCTTTATGTAAGGGCTTTTTCAGAACAGTATTGAGCTTGGAACTACAGAAATAAAAGAGCACAGCAAGAAATATCACTGAGATTGAATTCAACTCAATATTCAGAAAAGATTTTCCCATACAGGCAAGGCCTAAAATCCAGCCCAGACACAGCCATTGCAACATGAAGATTTTCTTTTTTATTATTATTTTCAGGCAATAATAAAGCCCACCGAAGTGAGCTTCAATTAAAGAAGATTATTTCTGTAATTAGTCATTCATCCATAGACCATCACGCATATGTAGAATCCGGTCTGCCGAATGTGCCAATTGTTCATCATGGGTCACAATTAACATGGCCATATTGAATTCGCTACGTAATTCAGTCAGTAATTCAAAGATTTTATCGGCTGTTTTACGGTCCAAGTTACCTGTTGGCTCATCTGCCATCATTAACTTCGGCTTGGTCACCACGGCACGAGCCAGTGCTACACGCTGACGCTCACCACCAGAGAGTTCACCAGGTTGATGGGTTAAACGATGGGTTAATCCAACACGTTCCAGCAAGTATTCTGCCTGCTGTTTAGCCTCTTTAAACTTGACGCTTTTACGCAGCATCAATGGCATCGCGACATTTTCCAGCGCAGTAAACTCTGGCAATAGATGGTGGAATTGATATACAAAGCCCAAATTTTCATTACGGACATAGCCACGTTCTGCTTCAGATAAATTGTCAAAACGGCGGCCATTGACCATCACCTGTCCAGCAGAAGGACGGTCAAGTCCTCCCAGAATATGCAATAAGGTACTTTTACCGGAACCACTTGAACCAACAATAGAAACAAATTCCCCGGCCTTTACCTGCAATGAAATCCCTTTGATCACATCAACCGTAGATTTTCCATCTGTAAAAGATTTCTCGATATTTTGGGCATCTAGAACCAGTTTACTCATAACGCAATGCCTCCGCCGGTTGAATTTTAGCAGCTCGGAATGCTGGATAAATAGTTGCCAGGAAACTTAAGGCAAGTGACAGACCTACAATCACAACCACATCCTGCCAGCGCAGATAAGAAGGTAAATAGTTGATGAAATAGGCATCGAACATATTCAGGCCAAGTGAATTGTTTAACCAGCCAATAAAACCACTAATACTGGTAGCCGCAATAATCCCGAGAATGGCACCCGCACAAGTTCCGATCACACCAATCACAGTACCTTGAACCATAAAGATTCGGGTAATCGTGGTAGGTGAAGCACCCAAAGTACGTAAAATTGCGATGTCGGATTTTTTATCTGTGACCACCATCACCAGTGAAGACACGATATTAAATGCTGCAACCAGAACAATCAGGAATAATAATAAGCTGACCATCGCTTTTTCCATCTGAATTGCGCTAAACAGATTACCGTGAGTATAAGTCCAGTCAGAGGCATAGAAGTTACCCGGTAAATCACGCACAATTTCCTGAGAAACCTGAGGCGCTGCGAAAATATCATCCAGCTTCATACGTACGCCCTGTGCACCATCTGGCAGACGTAACAAGGTTGAAGCATCATTTAGAGCAATATAACCCATCATCGAATCGACTTCTGCACCAATACTGAAGATCCCGACCACTTTAAAGCGCTTAAAGCGGGGTACAACACCTGCTGGTGAAGGCGTCGCTTCAGGTAAAACCAGGGTAATGTTATCGTTCAAGCCTACGCCCATGGCATCTGCCATCTGCTTACCTAAAACAATCCCAAATTCACCTTTTTTCAGGTTATCAATACTACCCTCGACCATATGGTTCTGGATGATCGAAACTTTCTTCTCATACTTTGGTTCAATCCCGCTGACCATAATTCCGGCAACTTGCCCTTGAGCCGTCAGCATCCCCTGTAACTGGGTAAACGGAGCCACGCCTTGAACGTGTTCATGCCGTTCAATCTGCTTTGCAAGTTCAGGCCAATTTGTTAGAATTTGCGTCGAAGAAACAGTGGCTTGAGGAACCATCCCCAAGACGCGATTTTTCAACTCTCGGTCAAAACCATTCATGACAGACAAAACTGTAATGAGGACTGCTACACCGAGCGTGAGACCGATCATTGAGACCAATGCGATAAAAGAAATGAAGTGGTTACTACGCCGTGCGCGAGTATATTTCAACCCTATATACAGCGAGATTGGTTTGAACATAACCATCTAGTCCGAGGTAATAAATTATGGAAAATGTACAGCATCCAAACGGATTCACTGAAAGACGAGTCATGTCTCGAATCGATGCTGCTTTACGAATCAATTATCAGATTATTTCCGATGATGTTGCCTTGAATGATCCTTACGATGCTAATTTCGTATTGCCCCGCTATTTTCTACTACTTGCAGAGCTAGATCAATTTGATCATGCTGTTAACTACGAATTAGAACAATTATCTGAAAAAGATCAACAAATTGCTCGAATCTTATCCTTATTCAACCAAAAATTAAACCTTATTACCGGTTCTTTGTATGACGCAATTGTACAAAGCATGTTACCTGTACCGGAACATGTGAACTTTTCAGAGACTGGTTTTAGCTTCTTTAGTGATCAGCCGATTAGTGAAGGAACCTATCTGCATGTGACTTTAAGTCACCCGGAAAACTTCTTCCACATCGCTGCAACCGCTCAGGTGGCCTACAGTCGTGCAGAAGAAAACGGAAAATATCGTACGGGTGCTTATTTCATTACCCTGCATCCTCAGGATCGCGTCAAACTGGGCGAATGTGTGAAAGCCAGCTTTGCTTAAGACTGGCATTTATCTTTTTATTAAAGGCGGGCTTTATAGCTCGCCTTAATTTCTTTAGCGAAATAAACCATTAAGCCGAACAATAAAATTACTACACCCACCAAAGCAATGAGCGGCAATTTTTCATTATTCAATAATACGCCTACCAGCAAGGCCAGCATCGGTGTCAGGACTGTAGTTAAAGATAAGGTGGTTGGCTTAATTTTCTGTACCAGTTTGAAATAACAGAACATCGCAATCAGCGAAGCCATAATTACCGCATACACCAGACCAAATAAGGACTTGGCATGCGGCATAGCAGTGGGTGCGTATTGCCAGATAAATGGCAACATACCGATAGAGAAAACGACTGACAAACCAATCGAACCAGCCGCCTGTGCCATAGGATCAATTGGCGCATTGATTTTCTTCACCCAGAACATGGATACGCAATAAACTAACACCCCAACCAGAGCGATCACGATTCCAATTGGCTGTATATGCTGATCTGCATCACCTAGACAGATCACCGAAAGTCCGATTAAAGCAATTCCCATTCCTAGCCATTGATTCAGGGAAAGCTGCATCTGAAACACAAAACGCCCAATGAGGCCTGAAATTAGGGGGGCCAAGCCGAACATTAAGGCAATGATACCGGAACTTAAATAATCCGTAGACCAGTAAGTAAAAATTTGCGAGCCGATAAAACTGCATGCACCCGCCAAGTAACTATGCAGGGAAACACGATCAAGCGGTAATCTGGTTTTAAATAACCACAATAATCCTAAGGCCAGAGGCAAGGCCAAAAAGAAGCGGATCGCCAATGCCCACATTGGATGCAAATCTTCCACACTCCAGACAATCGCGAGCGGTGTGGTGGACCAGATGAAAACCAGCAAGGCATAGGTTAAAATCAGGTTACTTTTTGGGGGCATACTTGATCTCGTTTTTTATTTAATCGCAGTTTTACGTTTCTGTTTTTGAATGGTTTGATCTAGAGAGCTGGAAAACTCACGCTTATCACGTTCAGAAATCGGAGGTGGCCCACCGGTTTGCACACCAGCACCACGTAAGGTATCCATAAAATCACGTAAATGCAGACGTGCTTTGACATTGGCCACAGTATAGATTTCGCCACGCGGGTGAATCGCGATACCGCCCTTCTCGATGACTTGAGCAGCCAAAGGAATATCCTGCGTCACCACAATGTCATGCTCTTTCATACGATCAACAATTTCCTGATCTGCTGCATCTGCCCCGCTCATGACCTGAATAGAATTGATGCGAATCGACGGTGTAATCCCTACCGGCTGATTGGCCACAAAAGTGACTTCAAGCTGATAACGATCAGAGGCACGGATAATCACATCTTTCAGAATACGAGGTAATGCATCTGCATCGACCCAAAGTTTGAATGGCAACACACAGCTTTCCATAAGGGAGAAATTTGGACTAGTGTAGCAAATCAGAGGATGCAGGTTGATGCCTAAAACTGCTCTTTCTCTGAATATCCTGGTATTTAAATACTCAACTCAACCGTATTAAATGAGTCAGCCACTCACAACTAGAAAAATATTTGACTTCACATGATTTGCATTTTAATTTTTAAATTCATTCGAGTGACTTGAAAAATTGTAATGACCCTCGATTAACTATAAATAAGTCATCCAAGATCAATTGTGCATATGAAAAAACAGAATAGCCCAGAGATCATCACTATTGATGATCAAAATTTCGGTAGTCATGTCGAACATTGGACCTTGCTTACTGAAAACCCAGGCACAGATGTTCCTCAGTGGTTAGGCAAAGCCCTTGACGCACCTGTAATGCCGATGGGCTTGTGTACACAAGAATGCGATATGGATGAAACCACCTGGCTGATTCAGGGACCGAGCAAAGCTGCGGTACAATTAAGCCAAGTGATTGCCGTAGAAAATAACAAGCCACAGGCTGTGAAAACCGCATTTCCGGGTTTTGACAGTCCCTACCAGGTGAAAGCCACGATTGACCGGATTATTTCTTGTAAATCCGACACTCAAGCTGTGTTGCGTCTCAATCTGGGTGCCAACAATATCATCTATGCCTTTGATACGCTGTACAGCGTCAACCGGTCGCATTATGAAAAAGACCAGTCTTATATCGTCAACTTAAATGCTTGGGCTTATGAACTGGAAGTGGTGACTGATCATGAACATTTAGTCGTGGATGATCCTGCCTCTATCAAACATCACCGTGCCCTGAATGCAATTCTTGCAGAAAATAATGGGGTTGCACCGGATAATTTACAGGAACAGATCGATGCCTGGGAGCCGAAATCTGAAGAAGACAAAGAACCGGTAACGGTTGATTTCTCCAAAATGGTCGCTTATCTGTATGGTGAGACCATGGGTCAGGAAGATGAAGCCTGGTTCCAGGGCAATATTGTCGGCAAAACTTCAATGCAATTCATGGATCAGAACTACATGCTCTATGATGTTACCCTGATTCATGATGAAGGCCAGCCGGCTACTTTGATCCGTGTAGCCACCCGCAATGACAAGCATAAAGATTTCCAGATTGGTCAATATATTCGGGGCAATCTGTGGATTCAGGCCAATATCTATCGAAAAGCAGCTTAAGCTGAATATCCAGATCGGAGGCTCATATTTTTATATGAGCCTCCTGTTTTTTATTTATTTTAGTGCGATATTCTCTCAATTCTGATTATTTTTTATCCACAATTAAAATCAGAATTAATGGATTTTGAATTCATTGAAAATAGATTTATCCACAGATTTAAATTCAAATAAATTCATTTTCAATGTTATCTTAAACTGAATAATCATTTTAAAAACATCATAAAAATAATGACTTAATATAATAGTTCTATTTTTCTGAATATATTGAGGCCAGTTATTTAAATAAAATTAACACTTTATGAAGTTTAGTTAAGAATGTACTTTATTTAATCAATTTTTTATGGTAAAAATACGATCAACAAATAATCATTTACGATAAATAGATCGGATAATAAATATCTATGAAAATCGTTCAAGAAGAAAATTTACAGCAGGTTGAGCATCATCTTGGCTCGCGTTATCAGCTTGATATGATGTCATGCCTATTTTTCGTATTGGGTATGCTCATTTGTGGCTATATCTTACATAACTTTGTTTTTTAACCCGAATTAAATAATTAAAAAACCCGGCCAATTGCCGGGTTTTTTAATTCTCAGGAATTAAGCATTGCGTTTAGCAAAGTCATCCATGAAGTTCACCAATGCCTGTACACCTTCTAATGGTACGGCATTGTAAATGCTGGCACGCATACCGCCTACTGAACGGTGGCCGGCAAGGTTAAGCAAATGGTTTTCTTTTGCTTCTTGCAGGAACTGTTTTTCAAGTTCAGGATTTGCCAGAGTAAATGGAACATTCATGATTGAACGGTTTTCTTTGGCAATCGGATTTGCATAGAAATCGCTAGAATCGATATAGCCATAGAGCAATTCAGCTTTTTGCAGGTTCACTTTGTGAATCGCGTCTACACCGCCCTGTTCCAGTAACCATTCAAATACCAGACCAGATAGATACCATGCATAAGTTGATGGTGTGTTGACCATCGAACCGTTTTTCGCTTGATCTGCATATTTCAGGATGCTTGGAATTTCAGGTTTTGCCTGATCAAGCAGATCTTCACGAATAATCACCAGTGTTAAACCTGCAGGGCCAATATTCTTTTGCGCACCGGCATAGATCAGACCGAATTTAGAAACATCAATCGGTGCAGACAGAATACTTGAAGAGAAATCACATACGAGTGGCTTATCAGTTTCTGGTACATGGGCAAATTGTAAACCGCCAATGGTTTCGTTATCTGCATAATGCACATAAGCGGCATCATCAGAAAGATTCCAGGCGCTTTGATCAGCAATCGCTAATTTACCATCTTCAGTTTTAATGCCTGCTTCAACCACATTGATGTCGCCATAGCGTTTAGCTTCTTTCAATGCTTTTTCAGACCAGATACCGGTACGGATATAGTCAGCTTTGTTGTTTTTGCCCAGCAAGTTCAATGGAATTGCCGAGAATTGCAAAGATGCACCACCCTGCAAGAACAGTACTTTATAGTTCTCAGGAATATTCATGAGTTTGCGAAGGTCTGCTTCTGCCTTTTCCGCAACTGCAACATAGTCTGCACTACGGTGGCTCATTTCCATGATCGAAAGACCTTTGCCCTGCCAGTCAAGCATTTCAGCTTGAGCCTTTTCAAGTACGGCAGTAGGTAATGCAGCAGGACCAGCACAGAAGTTGTACGCGCGCATGATTTTTCCTTTCAGAGTGAAACACAATAAAATGATGGCATTTAACCATATCTGGACGTCGCTTGCACAAAATTATTTCTATCCAAGAATGAAGATAGAGTCAAAAAACCAATCTAGATTCGAGGGATAATTTGAATACCTTTGATTTCTTTGTTCTAACTCGGTGATTTCATTTATGAGAAATTACACAGCTAAAAATATTCAATCTCATTCAATGCTTAGAAGATGTTGAATCGGCCGATAATATAAAATAATTGAAAATTGAGTTTGAACTTGGCTCAAGTTTTAGAGTGACATAGAACTATCAGCTTGAAACTTGAGAAGTGAATCGCTTCGAATTACAACAATACTACAACTTAACCCATCCCTGCACTGCAAGCACTTGATTTATAATGCAGCTTAGACTGAATTAATGTGACTTTTACATTACCACTTTATGAATATGAAGAAAAATAAACAATGTGTCTGCTGGGGTCTGACTGTGCTTGCATCTATGATGTACGGCAGCTTTGCTTATGCACAAAGCATTAGCTTTCAGGATGCAGAACGACAATTGTTGCAACGTTCCTATAGTAGCCAGGCTTTTCAAAGTCTGGAACAAGCGTCAAAACTTGAAGCAGAAGCTGTCAAAGGCATTGGTCTGCCTCGTGTTGACCTGAATGTTCGTGCCTATGCCTTTCATAGTGAAGTCGATATTCCATTAAAGCAGTTTAAAAATAATCTGGAAAATTCACTCTCTCAAGGCGTGAATGGCCGGCTTAATGAGTGGGAAGCCAGTAATGGTGTGGATCTACCTGCAGGTATTACCGATCCACTGCGTGAAGAACTTAATAATACTATTCATAGCGGTGTTGGTCTGATTCCGGATACGTCTAATGTCGTCCTTGAAGATCAGGTGATTCGTCCCACTGTTTCCGTGATGATGCCACTATATACCGGAGGCCTCACCCGTAGTGCCAAAGAAATTGCCAATATTCAGTCAGGACGTAGCGAACTTAGCAATCAGCAGCAACAAGACACGCAGCGTTTTGAACTGATTCAGTCCTACTTCAATGTGCAGCTACAAAAACAGTTACGGGATGCGGCACTTTTTAATTCAAATGCCATGCAACAACATTATCGTAATTCTCTGAAGCTGGAACAGCAGGGTTTTATCAGTAAAGGTCAACGCATGCAGTTCGAAGTGGCACGCAATAATGCTGAACGCGCACAACAAAATGCCCAAGCCAATCTGAATGCTGCCCTATTTCAGCTAAATAATCTGTTGCTGGATAGCAATATCACCGAGCTAAGCACACCTTTGTTTGTGAATCGTGCTGAACCACAAAATGTGAATATTCTGCTCAGCAGTTTTAGCCAGAACTCTCCCCTGATCAAAAAAATGCAGATGGATACCGAACTGGCCAAAGCCAATGTCAAAGCCCAGCAGGCCGCTAAAAAGCCAAATGTTTTTGCGTTTGGTGAATATAGTCTGGATCAACATCAAAACTGGATTGTAGGGGTTGCAGCACGTTATAACCTGTTCTCAGGTATTGATAAAAACAAGAATATTCAGGCTGCTGAACTAAAACGCTATGCCGCTGAACTCATGACGGCGCGTACCCAGCAAGAGATTGAAAACCTGATTTATAAATCATTTAGTGAAGCGGTCAGCGCCCAGCAAAGTGATGCTCTACTTCAGCAGAACCTGAAAGCAGCTCAGGAAAATCTGCGTATTCAGGAGTTATCCTTTAAGGAAGATGTCGGGACAGCCACTCAGGTCATCGATGCCCAAAACATGCTCAGCAGTTTAAAAGCAGAAATGGCATTAAATGCTTTTAAATATGTGATGTCTCTTGCAACCTTATTACAGAGCCATGGCTCAATTGTTGAATTTCCAAATTACATGCAACATGCCAATACCCACTATATTCGTTAATGGAGCCAGACATGACAGATGAGCAAAAGCCAGAACATCCTGTTGATGAACCGGCTTCAGAAATCAATTACAGTGAATCAGAGCCAGATAATCCTGAAAGCACAGAAAAAAAATCGCGCAAAAAATATCTGCTTTTAGCTTTAATTCCAGTGATTCTTGCTTTGATTGGGTTTGGTCTATGGAAAACCTATCAAACCACAGAAATCGAACTACAAGGCCGGGTTGAGGCAGAAACCGTTCAAGTGGCCACTAAAGTTCCAAGCCGGATTGAAAAGATTTATGTGCAGGAAGGCGATAACGTCAAGAAAGGTCAGGCGCTGGTAAAATTGCATAGTCCTGAAATTGAGGCGAAAAAGCAGCAGGCTTTAGCCACTTTACAGTCTGCATTAGCACTTCAGTCCACCGCAGAACGTGGTTCTCAGGAAGAAAATATCGCTTCTCTGTATGCCAACTGGCAGTCACTAAAAGCACAGGAGCAACTCGCTAAAACTTCCTATCAACGTGGAGCCAATCTATTTAAGGAAGGCGTCATTTCCCGCCAGCGCCGAGATGAACTGTTTGCAGCTTCACAATCTGCATCCCAAATGACCGAAGCTGCTTATCAGCAATATGCCCGGGCTAAACGCGGCAGTACACCAGAACAGAAAAGTTCAGCAGATGCTCAGGTCGATATAGCCCGTGCAGCAGTCGCTGAAGCCAATGCACTAGAAGCAGAAACTGAATTATTGGCACCGATTGATGGTACCGTCTCCAAAACCTATGGAAATACCACTGAGCTGGTGGCAACCGCAGTGCCAGTGGTCAGCCTGATCTCGGCAGAACGCTGGATCAGCCTGAATATTCGTGAAGACCAATATGCCGCTTTAGGTAAACAGCAACAGCTTGAAGGTTTTATTCCGGCACTGAATCAATCAGCCACTTTTAAAGTAAAAAATATTAGTGCTGAAGGTGAATTTGCCACCATTAAAACCACGCGCCAAACCGGTGGTTATGATGTCCGCAGTTTTAAAGTTCATCTTGTGCCAGTCACTGAAATGCCTGAGCTAAAAGTCGGGATGAGCGTGCTGTTTAAATTAAAAGAGCCAAAATAAATGGCATCTGGATTCTGGGCGGGTATTCAGCGTGAAATACGCTATTTATGCAGAGAAAAATGGGATCTGGCTCTGGTCCTGCTCGCCCCTGCCTGTATTCTGATTTTACTTGGTAGCATGTTTGCCAAAGGCAAACCGGATCATCTACCAATCGCCATTATTGATCAGGATCAAAGTAGCCTGAGCAGCAAGATTTATGATCATTTATCTTTGAATCATACTCTACAAGTGCATGCTGTTTCTGATCAAACAGTCGAAATCGAAAAGTTATTAAACGAGAATAAAATCTGGGGTTATATTCATATTCCTGCCGGAGCCGAGCAGCGACTGGTCAAAGCTCAGGATGCTGAAATTAGTATTGCTTTCAACCAGAGCTATTTCAGTATCGGTAATACCATTTCTTCAGCCATGTTATTGAGTACCTTGCAGGCTCTGGCTGAATTTACTGGTAAGCAGTATCTAGGCAACACGCTCCCCTATCTGGATGCACCGACACCGAACATTAAAATTTCCCCACTATATAATCCGCAGCTGAATTATGAATTTTATCTGGAACCTTACATGGTGCCAGCAATTTTGCACTTGTTATTATGTTGCTGTGTAGCTTTTGCTGTGGGTCAGGAAATTAAACGACATACCGTTAGTCATTGGATTGCCCAACAAAACTTGTGGTCGGCACTACTGTCAAAAAATCTGGTTTATGTAGCAATCTTTTGTTTCTGGACTTGGGCTTGGATGTTTTGGCTGGTCGAAATTCGCGGCTGGTTTATTGCCGGGTCATTATGGCTAATTCTTCTGGCTCAAATACTGTTCTATAGTGCCTATGCCTTTATCAGTAGTGCTGTGGTTCTGGCTACTCAGGACCTAACCAAATCTTTTGGTCTACTAGCAGTTTATGGTGGTTCATCGCTCAGTTTTGCTGGGGTAACTTTACCTCTTAATAATGCTCCACTATTCACCCAGTTCTGGGCCAATATTATTCCTTATACACCCTATGCCAAATTACAGACGGAGCAATGGGTGATTGGCAGTCCGCTCTATCTTTCACTGCAACCGATATTCGTACTCATCATTTATGTCTTGCTTTATGCTGTGCTGGCCTATACCTTTCTCAAAAAAACAGCCAAAGGAGTGTCAGCATGAAATCACTCTGGAAAGCTTATTGCCAAACTTTTAAAGACATTATTAGCAATACCAGTATTTTTACCACACTGATTTTATCGGTTCTGTTTTACAGTTTTTTTTATCCGACCGCATATAAGGCAGAACAGGCAGAAGCCTTGCCGATTATTATTGTCGACGAAGAGCAAAGTGCTTTAACCAATACCATTATCAGTCATGTCAGCCAAAGCCCGAATGTAGAGATTAAGGCGGTGACTGGAAATTTTGCTGAAGCTAAACACTGGGTGGAAACTCAAAAAGCCGACGGGATTTTATTATTACCAGATAATCTTTCTCAATCTATCCGGCATGGTGAAAATGGCGGGATTGGGCTGTACTTAAGTGCTGCTAACTTTTTAATTACCAAACAGATTGGTTTGGGCTTGGTCTCTTCAGTGGAAAATACCTTAAGTGAATATGCTGAACGCTTTAGCGAGATTTCACACTTCTCTCCTGCCCTATCCATTCACCAGATTCCACTATTTAATACACTCTCTGGCTATGGCAGCTATGTGTTTCCCGCTGTTGCACCGTTGATTATTCATCAGACTATTTTTCTGGGACTGAGCATGCTGATTGCACTGTATCGGGAAAATAAACAGGTGATTAATCTGACCACCTTAAGTGGCCTCAGCTTGGCAATTCTGACCATTGGATGTTTAGGTTGTTATTACCTGTTTGGATTTACCTTCTGGTATTTTGATTATCCCCGTGGCGGAAATTTCTGGGGGATGCTGCTCGCTGTACCCATCTTTGTATTCTGCATGATTGGTATCACAGTACTGTTTGCCAGCTTTCTGGACATGCCAGAACGCGCCGGTCATATCATTGTTTTTACTTCGATTCCGCTCTTTATGCTTTCAGGAGTCGCCTGGCCACATGCTGCCATGCCAGTCTGGGTCCAACTTATTGGGCAAGCCTTACCTTCGACCCAAATCGTGCAGATGTTTATTCAACTCAATCAGATGGGTGTGCCCACTTATATGATTCTAGGAAAGCTTGCTTATCTATTGGTGATCGGCATCATCTGTATGGTCTTAGGCTATTATCGGCTACGCCCACGTTCTTAAATCTGGATTTACTCAGGCTATTCGCATTGAAAATTATTCACCAAATACCTGAATATTAAAGTTGCGGATTTTAGTACTGCCATTCGGCTGGTCAAAACTCACATCATACTGAACCAGATTTTTTGGATAGGCAATTTCATAACTCACTTTGTATTCACTTGGTTTGCCGTTATTTTCCTCGAAGTTCTTCCTCATGATAGTCTTGGACTTATATTCACCTTGCGGAATTGAACGTGAAAAACGCTTCATGATTTTTTCATTATTTTGAAACTCTGCCTGTAACTTCGGTTCAAGCTGAGCTAAAAACTCGTCATATTTTCCATCACGCAGATCTTCATAAGCTACTTGCGCAGCCTTTTCCTGCTCAGGGCTTGGATCAGGCATACTATCCATTGCATTATTACAGCCACTAAGTGCAATAGCTGCGGTCAAAAGCATCAATCTGGTTTTCATTATCTATCTCTCATTTAGCCGATGTGTAAAAAAGGACGCCGAAGCGCCCTTTTTCATCAGTAGCAGAACTTATTCCTCTACTGTATTGTCATCATCTTTTTCAGCTTCTTGTGCATCAGTTACATCATCAGCTGCAGATTCAGTATTTTCAATATCTTCCAATATTTCCAACTCATCTTCAACAGCTTCGATTGCTTCTACGCCAACCAGTTTTTCATCTTCAGCCAGACGGATCAGACGAACACCTTGTGCATTACGGCCTGTTTGCGCCACTTCAGAAGCACGGGTACGAACCAGTGTACCGCCATCAGAAATCAGCATCAGTTCTTTAGAGGCATCAATCGCAACTGCACCGACCAGCTCACCGTTACGTTCTGAGGTTTTGATGGCAATGACACCCTTACCGCCACGTTTTTTGGTCGGGAAGTCATCCACTGGAGTACGTTTACCATAACCATTTGCAGAAGCACACAGCACTTCACCGGTTTCAGGCACAACAACCAGAGATACGATACGACTAATGAAGTTTGCTTCAGTTGTATCTTCATCATCAGATTCAACATCTGCATCTTCAACATCTTCAACTTGAGATGCACCGATGGTCACGCGCATACCGCGTACACCTTTGGCTGAACGACCCATTGAACGTACGTCAGTCTCTGCGAAACGGATGGCTTTACCTTCGTTCGAGAACAACATAATTTGCTGTTCACCGTCAGTAATCGCAACACCAATTAAGGTGTCATCACCATTCAGTTCAATCGCACGTAAACCATTTGAACGAACATTTGAGAATTGTTCCAGTTCTACACGTTTAATCGTACCGTACTCAGTCGCCATAAACACATAGAAGTTCTTACGAACAGCTTCAGCCTGCTGAGCAAAGTCATTGATGATGTCATCATCAAGATCAGTCGTAGAAAGTGCTAAGCCGAGTTCTTTTAACTGAACACGCAGTGCATCAGAAATATCATCTGCACCCTCTTCAGATTCAGCAAGTGCAGCTTCTAGTGCAGCAAAGTGATTATTGATCACTTCATTGGTTTGAAGCTGTGCAGCATTGGTCTTCACGAATGCTTTGAAGTCAGCCAGACGTTCTTTGAATTTCTTCGGTGCATCAATTACTGGCAAGATTGCAGTAATGGTTTCGTTGTCATCCAGTGGTAACAAGTTCACCATTGGGCGACCTTTGGCACCACGCGAAGCTTGCGGTACTTCATAGACTTTCAGACGATAAACCTTACCGACATTAGTGAAGCAAAGCACAGTGGCATGGTTCGATGTCACCACCATATGCTGGATGTAATCATCTTCTTTCATGCTGGTTGCAGACTTACCACGACCACCACGACGCTGAGCAGCATAGTCAGACAATGGTTGAGTTTTCGCATAGCCTGTTTTTGAAACGGTCAGAACCATTTGCTCTTCAGGAATTAGATCTTCACGAGAGAAGTCGATACGAGATTCAACAATATCTGTTTTACGCGCATCGCCATATTGCTGAAGAATCAATGCCAGCTCTTCTTTAATGACATTCATCAATAAGTTGAAGTCATTTAAGATGGCTGTGTATTCAGCAATTTGACCTAAGATTTCAGAATATTCAGCTTGAAGTTTATCCTGCTCAAGACCGGTCAAACGGTGCAAACGCAGTTCCATAATCGCGTTGACTTGAGTCGGAGATAAGCGATAAACCTCACCATCAATTCCAAATGGGCGCTCTGGATCTTCGCCTTCAATTTCGTCAGGACGTACAGAAACAGCACCCGCTTTTTCAAGCAACGCTGCCACACCGCCTGCTGCCCACTCACCTGCTTGCAAACGTTCACGTGCTTCAGCCGGGTTGGCAGAAGTTTTGATGGTTTCGATGATGGCATCAATATTTGCCAGAGCAACGGTTAAACCTTCTAAAATATGACCACGTTCACGTGCTTTGCGCAGTTCGTACATGGTACGACGTGTCACGACTTCCTGACGGTGACGAATGAACGCCGCAATGATATCTTTCAGATTCATCAATTTCGGCTGGCCATTGTCCAGGCACACCATATTGATGCTGAAAGAGTTTTCTAACTGGGTATTCTGGAACAGGTTATTCACGATGACTTCAGCATTTTCACCACGCTTCAGGTCAATCGCAATACGCATCCCTTCCTTGTCAGATTCATCACGAAGTTCAGAAATGCCTTCAAGTTTTTTCTCTTTGACCAGCTCGGCGATACGTTCAATCGTTTTCGCTTTGTTGACCTGATAAGGAATTTCAGTGAAAACAATCGTAGTACGGCCAGATTTAGCATCTTCTTCAAAGTGATATTTACCACGAATATGCAAACGGCCTTTACCGGTGCGATAGGCATCCACGATGCCTGACTTACCGTAAATAATGCCACCTGTCGGGAAGTCTGGACCGGAAATATATTCCATCAATCCTTCGATGCTGATATTCGGATTATCTGCATAAGCCAGACACGCATTCACCACTTCAGTCATGTTGTGTGGCGCCATATTGGTCGCCATACCAACTGCGATACCGGCCGCACCATTCACCAACAAGTTCGGAATACGGGTTGGCATGACTTGCGGAATACGCTCAGAACCGTCGTAGTTATCTTCCCAGTCAACTGTATCTTTTTCCAGATCAGCCAATAATTCATGGGTCAGCTTACGCATACGAACTTCGGTATAACGCATTGCCGCAGCGCTATCGCCATCGATCGAACCAAAGTTCCCTTGACCATCAACCAGTTGGTAGCGCAGACTAAAGTCCTGAGCCATACGGACAATGGTTTCATAAACAGCAAAATCACCATGTGGGTGATATTTACCGATGACATCACCTACAACACGGGCAGACTTCTTGTAAGCTTTGTTGTAATCATTGCCCAATTCGTGCATTGCGAAAAGCACACGACGATGAACAGGTTTTAGACCATCTCGTACATCTGGCAAGGCACGTGACACAATCACGCTCATTGCATAGTCTAAATACGAGTGCTTGAGTTCATCCTCAATGGCAATCGGTCTAATTTCCGATACGCTCATGCATACTCCTTATTCTACAAGCCAGATTTGGCTTGCATTTATATGTCGTAAAACTTGCAAAATAATTAACTCAAACGACAGAGTTAAAAACTAAAATACAGCCCTAAATTATAGCATAAACACTTGTATTTTTGTGTCGAAATATTGAGCTTAACCTTGTTAATTATCTTCATTTTAGTGATCATTTTCCTGTTATTTTTAACGTCGAAAAAATTATAAAATCAACAGACGTAAAAAAAGATGCTGCAAAAATTTGAGCATCTTTTTTGGGCTTAGAATTGGCTAAAAGTGATCTTAATTAGATACTTTTCTGTAATTCAATACTGCCACAATCAGCAAGATCGGCAGCAGCATCTCTACTCCTTCTTCAATAGTCATAATCATGACTTGTGTTTGGGGCAGTAGTTTTATACTAAACTCTTCACTAAGTGTTGATGTCGTACGGTCCAGTACTTTACTGATCCCACCACAAGCAATCGTCAAAAAGACAAAAAAGTATGCTGTGTTCCAGGTGTTTTTAACCGTACGTACAGTAGTGATTAACTTTTTCAACAGTACAATGAAAACAAAAGCGATGCCTGACAACAAGATAAATCCAAGTACTTTATCCATCATGGGAATTTCAGCACTGCGATAAAAATTGGTTTTAATAAAACTGACTTCAAACACACGCTTATGAAAATCCATTTCCCGCATTCCCAGCAGAATTGCAGCTACTGCCATAAAAATTCGGGTATTTAACTTGATTTCAATATTGAGCAGACACAAAAGTGCAAGCAAATACCATAACCACGGACTAAGCACCTCAAAAGCGCCTGATTCACTAAATAAGTACCGCGTCACTTCAAGTGGTGCATTCCAGGCAGTATGAATACAGATACTCAGATAGAGAGCAATAAGCAGAAAGCTCATTGACAGGAGACGGCTAGTTTTGGAAAAGAACATGATTCAAAGCAGGAGGAAAAGCAAAGTCGAATTTTATCACTTTTCACCCAAATGAAATAGTCATGATCTGACTGCAAAGTATTTTCCAGCCAGAAAACTGATTTTGTATTTTTCTGAGCAGTATTAAAAATACTTATTCAATAACTCGACCCGTCATCAGCGACTCAGCGAATGGATGTTTCCTAATCTTTGTTGATGAACCAGTCCTAGTGCATATCTATGTATGATCCTAAAAAAACTCAGGTTTTCATAGGTAAATTTTTAACCCCAACTGCTTTAATACTTCTGATACGGCAGCACCAATCTAATCAAAAACGTTAAAATCAGCGCAATGACGCCAATGACAAATCCAATAGTAATTATAAAAAAGATATATATCACCAGCCCAATGGGATCAGCTGAAGGTCCCTCAAATAGCTAACCTGTCCTGCGATTGAGTATTTCAGTATCAGCAAATGCTGCCAACATAAATAGCATCCCGACATAAGCAAAACAGCCACATATTAAAAAGAAAGCGACTAAACCAAAAGATAGACTTGACTGGATGCAATAGACCAAGCCTCCCAAACTTAGGAGAAAGATGATCAAACCAATAATCAGAATAAAAATACGCTGAAATAAAGGATCATTAAAAATCATATTTTTTTCAGGTTGCTGTAAGATTGACATTTATTATCTTATTTAATTTTTTATCATTTTAATTTATCTCATATACCTATGAAAATAAATATATTTTAGAAAAAATAGACAATAAAAAACGCCTCTTAGCCAAAGACAAGAGGCGTTTTTCGAACCTGATTCAGGAATTAGACTTTAGAAACCAATTCAGGAATTACAGTGTTCAAGTCACCCACTAACCAGTAGTCTGCTACTGCATTAATTGGAGCTTCTTCATCTTTGTTGATCGCAACGATCACTTTAGACTCTTTCATACCTGCCAAGTGCTGGATCGCACCAGAGATACCTACAGCGATGTACAGGTCAGGTGCAACGATCTTACCAGTTTGACCAACCTGCATATCGTTAGGAACGAAGCCAGCATCAACTGCAGCACGTGAAGCACCTTGAGCAGCGCCAAGTTTGTCAGCTAGTGGATCAAGGATTTTGTGGTAGTTCTCACCAGAACCTACACCACGACCACCAGAAACCACGATACGAGCAGCTGTCAATTCAGGACGTTCAGATTTAACGATTTCTTCGTTAATAAACTTAGAAATACCAGCATCACCAGTAGAAGCAGCAGCTTCAACCTCAGCAGAACCACCTTCAGCAGCAACCGCATCAAATGCAGTACCACGAACAGTTGCAACAATTACTGATTCAGAAGACTCAACAGTTGCAATCGCGTTACCTGCATAGATAGGGCGCTTGAATGTATTTGCAGAATCAACAGCGATGATGTCTGTGATCATGCTAACATCAAGAAGTGCAGCAGCGCGTGGCAGAATGTTTTTGCCAGTTGTAGTAGAAGCAGCAAGGATATGGCTATAGCCTTTACCTAATTCTGCAACCAGTTTTGCTACATTTTCAGCCAATTGGTTTGCATAAGCAGCGTCGTCAGCAAGTAAAACTTTGCTTACGCCCGCAACTTTAGCTGCCTGATCAGCAACTGCTTGAGCGCCAGAACCAGCAACCAATACAGTGATATCACCACCGATTTTTTGCGCCGCAGCAACAACGTTTAAAGTAGCAGCGTTAAGTGCTTTGTTGTCGTGCTCAGCGATTACTAAAATACTCATGATTTTTATCCTTCTGTATTAGATCACTTTCGCTTCGTTTTTCAATTTTTCTACAAGTTCGTCTACAGACTTCACTTGTACGCCAGCTTTACGCTCTGCAGGAGATTCAACTTTTACTGTTTTCAGTTTAGTTGTAGTAGTTACACCGAAATCTGCAGGTGACTTGGTATCAAGCGGTTTTTTACGCGCTTTCATAATGTTTGGAAGAGCTGCATAACGTGGCTCATTCAAACGCAAGTCAGTAGTTACGATCGCTGGAAGTGATAATTCAACAGTTTGTAGACCACCGTCGATTTCACGAGTCACTTGTACTTTGTCGCCTTCAACTTTAACTTCTGAAGCGAATGTACCTTGACCTGCACCTAGAAGTGCACCAAGCATCTGACCAACCTGGTTAGAGTCGTCATCAATTGCTTGTTTACCAAGAAGGATCAATTGTGGTTGTTCAGCTTCAACAACGCCTTTTAGAATTTTAGCAACTTCTAGCGCACCTAGCTGGCTGTCATCAGCTTCAACCAGAATACCGCGGTCAGCACCAAGCGCCATTGCAGAACGGATTTGTTCTTGAGCTTCTTTAGGACCAATAGAAACAACAACGATTTCTGAAACAGTTCCTTTTTCTTTTAAACGAACCGCTTCTTCCACCGCGATTTCACAGAATGGGTTAATTGACATTTTAACGTTTGTTAAGTCAACACCACTGTTGTCCGGCTTAACGCGAACCTTAACGTTGGCATCAACCACACGTTTTACAGCAACAAGAGCCTTCATGTAATCCTCGGCTGTTTTAGCAAATGTAAATGTTGAGAAAAGTTATAATAACTCTTCACTTAAATTTTTTTAGGTGCCCTATCTTGCAATGTGCACGGCATTTCGGTCAAGTCACAATTCAGCAAAGAGCTGTAAAAATGCGTAATTTTCCTTGAACGATGCGTTCACAATTAATCCGTATCGATTTATTACAATGAATTTTATCAATATTTAATAAAATTTAACCTTTGATTTTTATTATGTTTTTATTTGATGAAACACATCAGAACTTTTGATTTTTGCTTATTAAATGCACAAATCCGTCCTTGGATTTGTGGAAAATGACTTATATTTAAAAATGACCGCTTTGGTCAGTTTGGACATAAAGCAAAATTAATCAGGATTTATTCTGCATATCTGCTCAATTTACTCCGCTTTATTTTGTTGGGCAGGTCTAAAAATCGGGTTGTCATCAATCTATAAATATAAAAAAAGCATACCGGGAACAGTATGCTTTTTTAAAATACGCCATTGCTTAATTAATAATTAACCAGCTTGCGGCAAGGGCAAGTAAACCACCTGAGGTGCCATCAACCCATTTCTGTTTACGCTCATCAATTTGTGTATTACGGGTAATTCTGCTGAACAGAATACTGAGAGCACAATAAACAATGAAAATCATGCCGATAAAAATAAAAGACAGAATCAAGCCTTGGCTCACCGTATTTCCACTTTTATCGATAAACTGCGGCAAGATTGCAAAATAGATCAGCATGCCTTTGGGATTAAGTAAGGCCGTAAAGAAGCCCTTTTTCACCGGATTAGCAGTGGTCTTTTTCTCAATTTTCATTGAGTTTTTGCTAAATACTGATTTCAACAGGCTATAAGCCAGATAGAGCAAATAAGCAATACCCAACCAGCGAATTGCTTCAAACAATACCGGAAAAGACACGATAATCGCTGCGATTCCTATTGCTACCAAAATGGAATGTACCAGATAACCTGAACAGATCCCGATGGTTGCCATCATGCCTGCTTTTGCATCTTTACCCATCACTTGAGACAGGATAAACAGCATATCTGGTCCAGGTGTAAAAATCAGGGGAAGCACGGTTAGTGCAAAAAGTGCAAATACAGACATTTCCTTTTCCTTTAAATCTTCGGAAAGTGGAATTAGTATCTGCGAATTTTTACAAAATAGGCTTTCAATTTATTTTATAATAAGTATTATTTTTCGAATTATATTCTAATTTATGAAAATATCTTCCAAATCTGTGCGAGTAAAACTTGATCGAATTGATAAAAATATCATTCATCACTTGCAAGCCAATGGTCGTATTCAGAACAACGATCTGGCACGTGAAATTGGACTATCCCCTTCTTCCTGTCTGCGTCGGGTAAAGTTACTTGAAGATGAGGGCGTGATCCAGAATTACACCACCATCGTTGATTCACAGAAAATCGGTTTTCAGTTGATCCTATTTTCGCGGATCTGGCTGGTCGGTCAGGATGCAGAAACCATTGATACTTTTATCGAGGCGATGAAGGAACTACCGCAAGTGATGGAGTGCTATATCATTCTGGGTGAATGTGATGCGATGTTAAAAGTTGTGGTGCCTGATCTGGAAAGTTACCGCAAATTTCAGTCCACACATTTGACCAAGAAAAATGGCATTACCAGTGTCAAAACAGATTTACCCAGCCAGATCATCAAGCAAAGTTTTCAGTTACCGCTGGATGACTTGTAAAGTATTTTAGCAATAAAAAAGGATGACCTTAGTCATCCTTCATGTTCATTAAACTTGTAAAAAGTCACGATGCACATGACTCAGTTCAATCAATTCATAAGACTTTAGATCAAAAATATTCCAGATTTCGAGCGCATCTTCTTTCAGGTCAACAGCTTTACTGGCTCGCTGTGTGGTCTGCCATTGCAGATCAGAAATCCATAGATAATACTGGCCTGTTTCAGGATTATAAGCCTGCATTTTCCCTTCTGCATTAATCCCCTGCACGATTGCGCCTTCAGGGAGAACGGCTTCGATGGTGGGCAAGCTAATCTCAACAAAATGTTTAATCTGGCGTAAACCATAACCCGCAAACATATCTTTTTGGGCTGGGCTTAACTGCGCATACTTTTGTTGTATATCCGGGATAATTGCTGTGTCCATAAAAATTCCAGTATCGAGATCGCTGATTTTCTTTTAAAAATTGATTACTATTTATACTTATATCCGAAAACACCCTTTTGAAAAATAAGACAATAGTGAAATATCTTTCAAACAGTCTGTTCAGGTCATATTTTGAGCATGATACATGAAAGTTTTGTGCCATGAATCCTGATCATCCGACAAGCGGAAGAAAACTTTAAATTTTTCCTATTCTTTATGCTGTGCCCGTGGATGCGCCTGATCATAAATCTGCGCAAGTCGATCAAAATCAATATGAGTATAAATTTGTGTAGTACTCAAATTACTATGCCCCAACATTTCCTGAACGGCACGAAGATCACCACTATTCGACAGCATATGGCTGGCAAAACAATGCCGTAATAAATGCGGATGCAGGTCAACATTAACCCCTGCACGCTGTGCCTGAAACTTGACCCGGTTTTCAATTTGCCGTGCACCAAGCGGATTGCCTTTTTGGGTGATAAATACATTCGCGTCAGGTACAAAATCACCATTCCAGAGCGGATAAATTTTTAACCATTCCATCAGACTGTCTTTGGCTTTTGAACCAAAAGGCACCACCCGGGTTTTATTGCCTTTACCGGTAATCCGCAGGAGCTGACGATTAAAATCAACATCCTTGATTCTTAAGCTCTGAATTTCTGCCAAACGTAAACCACTGGAATACAGCAATTCCAGAATCGCCTTGTCTCTCAACCACATTTGCCGCTGTACTTCAGATTCTGGAGCCGGCTGATCCAGAATCTGGTTCACAGTTTCAATATCCACCATACCCGGCAAAGGGCGGGATTGACGTTTCAACTGAAAATCATCAGCCGGATTAAATGCCAGATACTGCGCCTGCTCTGCCCATTTCATGAACTGGCGAATCGAAGAGAGCATCCGCTGCAAGCTACTCGAACTTAATCTGTGCTGCTCGACTTTTTCAGCCAAAAATTGACGTAAATCCGTGGCTTCCACATCATTGACTGCCAGTTGTTGTACTGCGCAGAATTCCAGAAAATCAGCCACATCACGTTCATAGGCCTGCAAGGTATGTTTAGACTGATTCTGGATCTCACGTTCTTTGAGCCAGATTCCGAGCAAGTCTTCTGCAGAAAGCTTTACTTGCTCCATTCAATTGACTCCAGCCAGGCTTCAATCAGTTCTGCGACCTGCACTGGATGAGTCGCTGCAAAGAAATGATCCCCGCTTTTAATAATATGCAAATTTGCATGTTTAAAATTTTGCTTTAAGCATTTCCCCACCTTAACGGTGCTTAAAGCGTCTTGGTCACCCCAGATCAATAGAACAGGAATCTCAAGACTGCTTAACTGTTTCAGGCTAAATTCAGTTTGATCTTGTAAAAACCAATCAGGGACAGCCTTAAACTGCTCGCGATAATCTATCCGCCAGTCAGCACAACCAAACTGGGATAGATCCAGACCACCAGAAGTTGCCAGTAAAACCAGTCCTTTGACTTTCTGTGGATGATGCAGTGCAATTCCAACTGCAAGAACTCCCCCCATGGACTGGGCAACCAGAATCGAATCATCCTCAATCTGCTCTGCGATGAATTCTTGCAGATCATAAAGATTTTGAATAGTTGAGTTTGGTTCTACCCCATCGAAGCCCGGATATGCCAATATTTTTGTAGATTGATCTGTTTTTAAATGAGCCAATAACGGCTGCCAAAAGTCTTGGCTGCCTGATGCACCCGATAAAAACACAAGCTGATTCATAGCAGTGTTGTAATATCAATTAAATATGGAATTCATCCTATCATAAAAAAAGCACCGTACTATGTGCGGTGCTTTTTAGAAAAAAAAATGTTGGGATTAACCTTGGAAGTAGCGCAAGTCCAGTCGACCTTCATAAACATTGGCGGTTGGACCTGTCATCCAGACTACATCACCTTCTTTCCATTCAATCTGCAATTTACCACCCGCAAGTTCAATTTCGACCTTGCTAGATAACAAACCACGGCGCATACCAGACACTGCTGCAGCACAGGCACCTGTACCACAAGCCAGTGTTTCGCCTACACCACGCTCATAAACACGTAAACGAGCATGCTTTTCATCAATGATCTGCATAAATCCAGCATTAACGCGTGCCGGGAAACGCACATGAGATTCCACCTGTGGACCAATTTTAGCCACATCAGCAGTCAACACATCCGGAACAATCGTCACTGCATGTGGATTACCCATATTCACCACATCAATCGTCAGTTTCTCACCACCCGCCAGATCGATGTCATACAGATTTTCCGGTTCTTCAGCCACGAATGGAATTTCCTGAGGTAGGAATTTTGGATAACCCATATTCACTCGTACCCAGCCATTGGCACCAAGTTCAGGTTCCACGATTCCAGCTTTGGTCTGTACCTTGATTTTGGTTTTAGTCGTTAATTGACGTTCATGCACGAAACGGGCAAAACAGCGCACACCATTACCGCACTGCTCAACTTCAGAACCATCCGCATTAAAAATACGGTATTTAAAATCTGCACTTGGAATATCAGGCGGTTCAACAATCAAGAGCTGGTCAAAACCCACACCAAAGTTACGATTTGCCAAGCGCTGAATAGTGAGAGTATCCAGATAAGCACGCTGGCTAATCAGGTCTACCACCATAAAGTCATTGCCCAAGCCATGCATCTTGGTAAATTCAAGCAACATTATTCAATCTCCTTAAGGCAATAAACGCTCACGTTCCCAAAGTGATTCAACCGTTTCACGTTCACGAATCAGATGCGCCTGATCACCATCCACCATCACTTCAGCAGCACGACCACGACTGTTATAGTTCGAACTCATTACGAAACCATATGCACCAGCCCCGAGTACTGCCAGCACATCATTTTCTTTAATGGCTAGCTCGCGTTCCTTACCCAGAAAATCCCCAGTTTCACAGATCGCGCCCACCACATCCCATTCTTTTGTTTCCACATCTGTACGCGGTGTCACAGATTGGATATCCATCCAAGCTTCATATAAAGCAGGACGAATCAGGTCATTCATCGCGGCATCAATGATGGCAAAGTTACGGTGATTGGTTGGTTTCAGCAAATCCACTTTGGTCAGTAACACGCCTGCATTCGCTGAAATACTACGACCCGGCTCCATATACACTTTCAAACCCAGTTTTTCTAAAGCAGGACGCATGGCATTGGCATATTCTTCAACCGATGGCGGTGTTTCATCTTTATATGTCACACCCAGACCACCACCGATATCGATGTGTTTCAAGTTGATGCCCATGTCTTTCAGCTTGTCGATCATGTCAATCACACGATCCAGCGCATCAACAAAAGGCTGGGTTTCAGTCAACTGTGAACCGATATGACAGTCAATCCCGACCACTTCAAGATTTGGCAATGATGCTGCATAAGCATAGGTATCAAATACGCTATCTGATGGAATACCAAATTTGTTTTCTTTTAAACCAGTGGAAATATATGGATGGGTTTTGGCATCGACATCCGGATTAACACGTAGTGAAATAGGCGCTTGAACATTAAGTTCAGCCGCTACTTTCTGAATACGGTCTAATTCGGCATAAGATTCCACGTTAAAGCAAGCGATGCCTACTTCCAATGCCTTTTTAATATCTACTTCTGATTTACCCAGGCCCGAGAATACGATTTTCGAAGGTTCACCGCCGGCTTTCAATACACGAGCCAGTTCACCACCAGTCACGATATCGAAACCAGCACCCTGCTTGGCCAACACATTCAATACCGCAAGATTAGAGTTTGACTTTACCGCAAAACAGATTTGATGATCGATAAAGCTAAAAGCACGGTCCATATCCAGATAATGCTTTTCAAAAGTTGCTTTTGAATAAACATAAAGTGGTGTGCCAAATTGCTCTGCGAGCTGTTGCAGTGAACATTGCTCAGCATGCAATACCCCATTAATGCGGGTGAAACTCATGAATGTATCCTTTCTCTGAAAGTCTTAAGGAGATGGTGTTGAATCGGATTCAGCGGGTGCTTCAAACTGCTGCTTGACCGGCGCATCCTGTTGTTCATCTGATACTTGCGGTGCAGATTCAGTATTTTTATAGAGTAAATACTTGGCACGTTTATCGTAGTTTGGATCATTAGGAAGATGTAAAGCTCCCGACTGACCACAACCGACCAAGGCAAAACCGACTGTAATTAAACTGATGTAGCAAATGACCTGACGCATCTGACCACCTATATGAGTATTTTCGATGAAGTATAACGCGATCATCCGTATGACCAAAGCGCTAAACGCTAGAGAGTATATTCAGACATAAAAAAAACGCCAGCAGATCGCTGACGTTTTTATTGATATGGATTATTTATGTTTCTGTTTATAGAAACCTAAATATCCAATAATCAGCAAAATGAACCAGACCGGGCTGACCATCAAGGCACGACGGGTATCATCTTCCAGTGACAACACACCAATCATACCAACAAAGAAAATAATCACGATCCAGCAAGTCACCAATCCACCAGGCAGCTTGAATATGGATTTAGCATGCAATTCCGGACGGGTACGGTAATAGATCATGTAGCTCCAGATAATGATCAGCCATACGCAGATAAACAGAATGGTCGACAAAGTCGTTGCTAAGGTAAATGCTTCAACCGTATTCGGCACGAAGTATTGTAATGCTGCACCGAGCAATAAACAGATCGCTGAGAAATACAAAGCATTCGCTGGAACAGCACGCGAATTCAAACGACCAAAAGCTTTAGGTGCCTGTTCTTCACGAGATAAACCGAACAGCATACGGCTGGTTGAGAATACCCCACTGTTCATCGATGACATTACTGATGACAACACCACCAGGTTCATGATGATTGCAGCCGCGGCAATACCTGCCTGACTAAACAGATTTACGAACGGAGAAACATTTGGATTGATCTGATCCCATGGTGTTACTGACATCACGATGATCAGAGCCAACACATAGAAAATAATAATACGGATCGGAATCGAGTTCACCGCTTTAGGCAAGTTACGCTCTGGATCTTTGGTTTCAGCAGCCGTAGTACCGACCAGCTCTACACCCACAAAGGCGAAAATCGCAATCTGGAAACCAGCCAGGAAACCCATAGTTCCTGTCGGGAATAAACCGCCATGATCCCAGATATGGGCAAATGAAGCGACCGTACCTGCATCATTAGTAAAGCCAGTAAAGATCATCCACAGACCCACACCAATCAAAACAATAATGGCGATAATCTTGATCAAAGCAAACCAGAATTCCATTTCACCAAACAGTTTCACGGTTGCCAGGTTCAAGCCCATAATAAAGACAATAGAGGCAATACTGATCAACACGCCTTCACCCGGAGTAAAAGGCAGACCGTTATTAAAGAATTGCAAGTAATAGATAATGGCTGACAAATCCGCGATACCAATCGTGATCCAGCATAACCAGTAGGTCCAGCCGACAAAATAACCTGCCCATGGCCCGATCAGATCTGTGGCAAAATCAATAAAAGATTTATATTGCAGATTGGATAACAATAATTCACCCAATGCACGCATGACCAGAAACACCATAAAACCGATGATCATATAAATCACCAGAATGGATGGTCCTGCCAGGCTAATGGTTTTACCTGAACCCATAAACAGGCCGGTGCCAATCGCACCCCCAATGGCAATTAACTGCAGGTGCCGGTTGGATAAACTACGCTGTAGCTCACCATCTTCCGATGATGAGTGACTATATTTTTCTGACATTATTTCATTTCAACTTTGAGTTTTAATCGCGACAAATTAACGTAAAAAACCCGGAATACAAAAAGAAAATTCGCATCATTTGTATTTTCCAACTAATCTTGCAAGTTAATTTATTTTTCTTATATCAATATTCATTTATCTTTAGTCTTAGTTTTAAGGCGCAATGAATACAGGATTTTTCTTGTCAAAGCGCTGAAACTATGTAAAAAATAGAATACAAATCCGCCAATATTCGCGTTTAGGATGAGCGCGCATGGCATAGCAATTGCTTTTCAATCAACATCTCAAATAAAGCTGACACGGATAAATAAGAAGAAATTTATGCAAAATTTACAAAGCATCATGGAAACCGTCAGTGGCTGGGTCTGGGGCCCATATATGCTGGTCCTCATTGTCGGTACCGGTATATTCCTGACCATCCGCCTGCTGTTCTGGCAGTTCCGCATGTTGCCACTGGCCTTTAAACAGGTTTTTGGCAAACACCCTTCGCATGAAGGCGATATTTCCCAGTTTGGCTCACTCATGACCGCACTGTCAGCTACAATCGGTACCGGTAATATTGCCGGTGTGGCAACTGCCTGTGTACTGGGTGGTCCTGGGGCCGTATTCTGGATGTGGATGACTGCCCTGTTCGGAATGGCAACCAAATATGGCGAAGGTGTACTGGCCGTCAAATACCGGGTTAAAAATGAACGCGGTGAAATGTCTGGCGGTCCAATGTATTACATTGAGCGTGGCCTGAAATGGAAATGGCTGGCGCTGATCTTTGCGTTCTTTGGTGCTGTCGCATCTTTCGGAATTGGTAGTTCAGTTCAGTCCAACACTGTTGCACTTGCAGTAGAAAATGGTTTCGGTCTGGAAACCTGGGTTACAGGGATCGTGATCACTGCGTTTTCTGCACTGGTAATTCTAGGCGGGATTAAGTGGATTTCTAGAGCTGCTTCCTTCATCGTTCCAATTATGGCGATTGGTTATGTGGCGGGCGGTCTGATCATTATTTTCACCCATCTCGATTTAGTGGGCCCTGCACTGAAAATGATTTTCACCTATGCCTTTACTGGTGAAGCTGCCGTAGGTGGTGCGATTGGTGCGGCGATTCGTTATGGTGTCGCGCGTGGTGTCTTCTCGAATGAAGCTGGTATGGGTTCAGCACCGATTGCCGCAGCTGCTGCAAAAACCGATCACCCTGCACGTCAAGGCTTGGTTTCCATGACCGGAACCTTTATTGACACGATTATTGTCTGTTCGATTACCGGTATTGTCCTGGTAATGGGCTTCATCATGGCCGGCAGTGATTTTGGTGGACAAACCGGTGCTGTTCTGACCGTTTCTACATTTAACAAACTGCTGCCAGGTGTTGGTGGCTGGATTGTGACCTTCGGTATTATCTTCTTCGCCTATTCTACCATTTTGGGCTGGAGCTACTACGGCGAAAAATGTGCCACCTATCTGCTCGGTGAAAAATTTGTATTCCCTTATCGCATCATTTATATCGCTTCAGTATTTATTGGCTGTGTAGCAACACTGGATCTGGTCTGGCTGTTCGCAGACACATTCAACGGTTTGATGGCGATTCCAAACTTGATCGGCCTGCTACTGCTGTCTGGGGTGATCGTGAAAGAATCCAAAGATTTTATTGCTCGCCGTAAATCAGGTGAACTGTATTAATCAAATTTAAAACCCTTAATAAAAAAGCCACGTTCATCGTGGCTTTTTTTATTAGTTAAGTTTGCTAAAAATATCAGTTCACACGGCCAGAAAATTCATCGTCATCATCATGAGCTTGATTTAGATTCAAGAACTCTTCACGGTCTGCTTCAATCTCAAGCGCAGTTTCCAAGGACAATACAAAGAACAGCACACCCGGAATCTTCATCTCCCCTTCAGCATCTTCCAGATGTTCACTAACCATTTGGTAAATCGGATGGGCTTCATCAAATGGCACATCGATATAAAGATCACCTGAATAACTTTCAATTACGCCAGGCTGTTCTATGCCCATACAGGGTGCAAAATTAATTTGGCGTTGCTCCAGCCATTCCACTAGGTTCTGCCGCAAATGATAGGACTCAGCATCGGCATTTTCATGTTCGTAATTTTCAAAATGTACAAATAATACATCACGGTCTTTTTCACGTGCGATCGCATCGATATGTTTTAAAAGTTGTGGCATGTCAGGTTTCCTGTACCCGTGATGAATTTTCTCATTATAGAAGGTATTTCACTTTCATGTAGAAAGGTTAATCCATATGCGTCATATGCTGACGTAAATCAGTGACTTTTTCAGCCAAAGGTCTTGGTTTTCAGTCTCATTCACCGCTATGCTGTAGCCCCCATTCCCAATATTTATTTTCGGAAATTATGGCTAAAGCAAAAAGTGTGTATCGTTGTGAACAATGTGGAGCAGACCATCCTAAATGGGCGGGTCAGTGTTCTGAATGTGGGGAATGGAACAGTCTGGTAGAAGTCAGTATTGCGCCAGCAACGACACATCGTGCTCAGCCAAAAATTGGGGGCTATGCCGGTCAGGCAGCTGCGATTACCACCTTAAACAAAGTCTCCGTTTCACATGAAACCCGGTTGCAAACAGGGATTGGTGAGTTTGACCGAGTCTTAGGCGGTGGTCTCGTTACAGGTTCTGTGGTTCTGATTGGTGGTGATCCGGGGATTGGTAAATCAACTATTCTGCTGCAAACCGCAACCCATATGGCAGCAGGCAATAGCTCTGCCCTATATGTGACAGGTGAAGAGTCTTTATCTCAGGTGGCATTACGCGCCCAGCGTCTGGACTTACCAACTGACCAACTGAAAGTCATGGCAGAAACCTGTGTGGAACGTATTTGTGAAGTGCTGGCTCAGGAACGTCCTGCTGTTGCGATTCTGGACTCGATTCAGACTTTATATACCGAAACCTTGCAGTCTGCACCAGGTGGTGTGTCACAGATTCGTGAATCTGCAGCCCTACTGACCCGTTTCGCCAAAAATAGCGGCACTGCCCTGTTTATTGTTGGTCACGTGACCAAAGAAGGTGCCTTAGCAGGTCCGCGTGTATTGGAACATATGGTGGACTGTGTGCTGTATTTTGAAGGCCAGTCGGATTCTCGTTACCGTATGATCCGCGCAGTCAAAAACCGTTTTGGTGCAGTCAATGAACTTGGCGTCTTTGGCATGACCGATAAAGGTCTGCGTGAAGTGGCCAATCCATCTGCCATTTTCCTCAGTCGTTATGATGAAGCAATTCCAGGTTCTATCGTCATGATTAGCCGTGAAGGGACTCGCCCACTCCTGGTTGAAGTTCAGGCTTTGGTCGATGATGCCCATGGCCAGCCACGCCGTGTAGCCTTAGGGTTAGAGCAAAACCGTCTGAATATGCTGCTCGCCGTGATGCATCGTCATGGTGGTGTTCAAACATCTGGTCAGGATGTCTATGTCAATATCGTCGGTGGTTTAAAGATTACTGAAACCGGTTCTGACTTGGCTGTACTTTTAGCCTGTGCATCCAGTATCCGGACTAAAGCCTTGCCTCAGCAACTCGCTGTTTTTGGTGAAGTTGGTCTTTCTGGTGAAATTCGTCCGGTGCCGAATGGTCAGGAGCGTCTGAAGGAAGCTGTTAAACACGGTTTTAAATATATTATTTTGCCGCGTGCCAATGCACCGCAAAAACCGATTCCCGGCGTGCAGGTCATTGCTGTAGCCCGATTGCATGAAGCCCTGAGTGAAGCCATGAGCCTAAGTGACGAACTCAATTAGTTTTAATTGATAAATCTTGCGAAAAGCCTAAAAAAATACACATTTTTGATTGAAATCCCCTATAAAGCCTATATAAATAGAGTATTCAAATAAGTTTTTTTCACATAGGAAAATTGAATGGAAGTTCGACAGCGTGGTTTGATTGCAGGTCTTTTAACAGCAGCATTACTGGTTGCTCCTTTAACTGCTGAAGCAAAACGTGCCGGTGGCGGTAAAAGCCATGGTATGCAACGTTCTGCTGCGCCTACTCAATCTTATCAACAACCTCGTCAAGCTGCGCCAGCACAACAGGCTCCAGCCGCTGGTGCTGCAACTCAGCAAAGATCTGGCCCAGGTGTAGGTAGTATGGTTGCTGCCGGTGTAGCAGGTGCTGCCGTGGGTGCGGTTGCTGCCAATGCGCTGGCTGATGACAAAGAAGTACAAGCGGCTTCTGAAGCTCAAGCAGCTCAACAGCAACAAGAGGAAAAAGGTGGTATTCCTGGCTGGATCTGGATCTTGCTTGCTGCCGCTGTTGCCTTCTTCATTTTCCGTAAGATGGGCGCAAAAAAAAAAGTAGCTTCTAATCCATATGCCCCAAATAGTGGTGCTGGTCATTCAGCACCATTTGGTCAAACGCCTCCTCGCGGTGGTGACAACACCAATATTTTTGGTCAGAACGTAGGTGGTAGTACAAGCACGAATGCACCGTTTGGTTCAGCTCCGGTAAATAACGCCCCATTTGGTGCAGCCTATACCAATAGCGGCAACCAGCTTCCAGATGGAACAGAACCTGCGACTTTCTTACGTGTTGCACGTCAGCGCTTCAACCACATTCAGTCAATGAATACGGCGAGCAACATTTCAGAAATTAAACGTTACCTAACCCCTGATCTTTACCAGTCGATGTATAACGACATTATGGCAAATCAGGATCAGGACGTAGCTGAGTTCTCTAACCTGAATGCAATGGTGGTAGATTCATCGAATGAGAATGGTCAATACGTAGTAAGCGTACGTTTCACTGGTACTGTAAGTGAAGACCTGAATAGCCAACCTCAACCGTTTGCTGAAATCTGGCACTTTGTCAAACCTGCCGGCTCTCAACAAGATTGGGTGGTTGCAGGAATCCAGCAAGACTAAATTTTTATCTCATTAATCGTATATCAACAGCGGCTTTCGGGCCGCTGTTTTGTTTTCTGAATCATTGAAAACTATTTAAATTTATTCTTGTTCTCTTTCTATTCATTTTATTGTTATTCCCTTAAACAAATAGCTTCGTTTGCATGTTTTAAGCGCTATCAGTCGACTTTTGTACAAAAGCCAATTTTCAGATTAGCTTTTTTATTTTGAACCTTTTAATCTAGATACAAAGATATTTGAGATACTGACATGACTGAGCGTGTTTCTCCCCCTGCCACGCTGGCAAACCGCGCACTGGCAGGCAATGCCGAAGCCCAATTTGAGCTTGCCGAACTCTATATGCAAAGCGAGCATGACGAAGACATCATGCTAGCCGAAGAGTGGGCATTGAAAGCAGCCAATGGTGGCTGGGTTGAAGCCATGTACTGGCTCGGTGAGGGTTATACGGTTTATGCCAAAGAAATCGCTGAGGAAGACCCAGAAGATTCTAAAGCTCACTTTGAGTTAGCCTATTACTGGTTGAGCAAAGCCAATTTCGAAAAACACCCTACGGCAACTTTGGAGCTGGCTGGCTTTTACCGTCGTGGTGATGTGGTCGAAAAAGATGTTGAAAAATCTATCGCTCTTGTAAAGCAAGCAGCTGAATGGGGTGAAGTTCAAGCCATGCGTGATCTTGCCTTTATTTATGCCAATGGTCTTGGTGTGGTCGTTGATGACATACAGGCAGATTACTGGACTAAGAAAGCAGATGAAATTGAGCAGGACATAGAATAAAAATATTGTTTAAGATAAAAATATTTATACCCTAATAACTTGAATTTTAAATAATAGTCTCAATTTTGGATGGATAAATAAAATTTTATCCATCCAGAGGAAATATGCAAACTTCAGTACAACAAGTTGAAAAGTTATTTAGTTATTTAAAAGCTGATCGTCTACGTTCTGCTACACGTGCAGATGCAACATTGTTAGAGGCAGCAGAAAGTGATCGTGGACGTGTAATAAATGCCGCAGCATTCCGACGACTTCAACAAAAAGCTCAAGTTTTTCCATTAGAAGCAAATGCTTCTGTACGTAGCCGCTTAACTCACTCCTTTGAAGTATCTCAAGTTGGTCGTTATATTGCGCAGAGTATTATCAGTACTCTATTAGACCAGCATCCTAGTCTGAAGACTCAATTACAATACGATGTTTTAACTGCATTTGTTAGTACAGTAGAAACAGCTTGTCTTCTACATGATTTAGGCAACCCACCCTTCGGTCATTTAGGTGAAGCTGCAATTCAAGAATGGTTCACAAAATTTATTGCAGATTTTGAAGGATTAAGCGGTGATGATAAAAAAAATCACCCTCTAAATGATATTAAATTAGATGAATTTGATTTAACAGAATTTGATGGTAATCCTCAAGGTTATCGCATTGTAAACTTATTAAATGGTGAGGATTGTCATGGACTAAATTTAACATCATCCTTACTACTTTCAATCGTTAAATATCCATGGTCTAAAAGTACAAAACCTGAAGATAAAATTAGCAAAAAGAATGGTTTATTTAATACTAGTTTAGATTCCTATAACACTGCCTGTAATCAACTTAATTGGTCACCGTATAAATCATTCCCATATATGCAAATTATGGATATGGCAGATGAAATTGCATATTCAATGAGTGATCTAGAAGATGCCCTAGATAAAAAAATCATCAGTAGAGAAGAACTTTTAAAGGTTTTTAAAGAATATTGTGTAGAGGAACATATTGATTTCCAATCTACCTTTGGAGTGCATGCTGATCAGTTTCTAGCATTTTCATTTATTAAGTTTAAAACGCCTATTATTCATAAAGCTGTTAAAGAAGTTGCTGAGCAATTTTGCGTAAACTTAGAGAAAATACTTTTAGGTGAGAAAGTTGATTTATTAGTCAAGGATTCAAATACAAGCAAATTACTGAGGAAAGTAAAAAAAATTGCAATAGCTCGCATTTACTCTGATCCATCAGCAGAAAAAGTTGAGTTGGCTGGTAGAAATATTATTCAAGGATTACTGAATCACTATGAACTTTTATTAAAATTACCTAAAGAAAAATTTGAATCTTTGATTCTGAATGAGAACATTCGAAAAAATAAATTAGATTTTGAACTACGCCTATTTAGAAGATTACCATCTACCTATGTCGATAAATACCGTACTGCTACTCTTCAAAATCCTGATAAAGAATTTTTATATCGTGCACATTTAATTGTTGATTACATTTCTGGAATGACCGATGATTTCGCATTAGAAATGTATCAATTATTAGAAGGTATTCGAATTCAATGATCAGCAAAGATCATCCCTTTTATCTAATCCAATCCGTCTTAGACAATGAATCTACTTATTCATTGTCTAAGTATATTTATTTACCTGATTCTTTGTCAGATGAAAGAGAATTTGTTCATCCTAATGGAACAGAATTTACTGAAATATATATTTCAAATTTAATCAACTCTTTAAATAGTAATCAGGAGCTTGCTTTTCATTCGAATATAAAAACCAAATATGGTAAAACTTACCATGTACCTATGATTGATTTTACAATCAAAAATGAAATTACACGTGAAGCTTTTTATAGACTCAACAACTTTATAGATAAAAAAATTTTTCAAGAGATGACTTTTTTTTCTAGTGGTCATTCTTTCCATGCGTATTCAAGAAAGTTGCTTACCCATAAAGAATGGCTATCTTTCATGGGCAGCCTTTTACTCGTCAATCCTGTAAATGCAGAAAACTCTATTATTGATACACGCTGGATTGGACATAGAATTATGAGTGGTTACGGCTCATTAAGATGGTCAAATAATTCTGGAAAGTATTTACAACTACCTAAGCGTTTTGAAATTAAGCTGTAACTCTCTTTCCCCTCTTTTAAATTCCAAGTACAATACCCCGCTAGTCGAGGGATGCTGCGACGTTTTACAGGTACGAAATGTAAAAGCGCCAGGCTCGACGATCGGTCCAACTTTTTCTAGACAGACCAACAACGGCATCCGCGAACTGAATGATCAATTATTGTTTTTTATAAGGAGATCGTGATGAACGCGGTTAATGCTTCATTTACAGATTATAAAGTTGCCGATATTTCCCTAGCTGACTACGGCCGTAAAGAAATCAAACTTGCAGAAGCTGAAATGCCAGCCCTAATGGGTCTGCGTAAACGCTACTCAGCTGCTAAACCGCTTGCTGGTGCCAAAATTCTTGGCTGTATCCACATGACTATTCAAACTGCGGTTTTAATTGAAACTCTGGTTGAATTAGGCGCTGAAGTTCGCTGGACTTCTTGTAACATCTTCTCTACTCAAGATCACGCTGCTGCTGCAATCGCTGCTCGCGGTATTCCTGTATTTGCTTGGAAAGGCGAAACAGAAGAAGAATACATGTGGTGTCTTGAACAACAGATCAATGTGAACGGCAAACCTTGGGATGCCAACATGATTCTGGATGATGGTGGTGACTTAACTGCTGTTGTTCACGAAAAATATCCTGAACTGATTGCAAAAATCCACGGTATTACTGAAGAAACAACTACAGGTGTAGCACGTCTTCTGGAAATGTGGAAAGACGGCTCTCTGAAAGTTCCTGCGATCAACGTCAACGATTCAGTAACCAAGTCTAAAAACGACAACAAATACGGTTGCCGTCACTCTCTAAATGATGCGATCAAACGTGCAACTGACATGCTGCTTTCTGGCCGTCGTGCATTAGTGATCGGCTATGGTGACGTAGGTAAAGGTTCTGCTCAGTCTCTTCGTCAAGAAGGTATGATCGTACGTGTATCTGAAATCGATCCAATCTGTGCGATGCAAGCATGCATGGACGGTTATGAAGTGGTTTCTCCATACAAAAATGGCGTTCAAACTGGCAAAAAAGAAGATGTGAACGTTGATCTTCTTCAAAATACCGACCTGATCGTGACTACCACTGGTAACTACCACGTATGTGACGCTGCAATGTTAGATACACTGAAAGCTGGCGCAGTGGTTTGTAACATCGGTCACTTCGACACTGAAATCGATACTAATTACCTACGTGGTTACAAATGGGTTGAAGTGAAACCTCAAGTACACCAAGTATATCGTTCAGAAAATGAAAATGATTACCTGATCCTGCTTTCTGAAGGTCGTCTGGTAAACCTGGGTAATGCAACTGGTCACCCATCACGTGTGATGGACGGTTCATTCGCGAACCAAGTATTGGGTCAAATGCACCTGTTCGCTGAGAAATTTGCGGATCTTCCTGAAGATCAAAAACAAGCAGCGATTCGTGTAGAACTGCTTCCTAAGAAATTAGACGAAGAAGTTGCTGCTGCAATGGTTGCCGGTTTCGGTGGTGTTCTGACTCAATTGACTCCAGAACAGGCAGATTACCTAGGTGTACCTGTTGAAGGTCCATTCAAGTCTGATGCTTATAAATACTAATTTTTGATTTCCACCTCACCCCGGCCCTCTCCTATAAGGAGAGGGAGATTTCCATTGTGAAAATTGTTATAGGGTAAATCTTAAAGACTTTAACTATCACAATGGTAGTCCCTTCTCCCTCTGGGAGAAGGTTAGGATGAGGGTAATCTATAAAATACAAGTATTTATAAAAAGGATTTGAACATGTCTAAACAGATTCCAATTTCTTTTGAGTTTTTCCCGACTAAAACTGATGCGGGTGCAGAAAAACTTAAAACCGTACATCAAGAACTACAACTGCTGAATCCAGAATTCTTCTCTGTGACTTATGGGGCTGGCGGTTCAACACGTGAACGTACTTTATCTACGATTAATGATTTTAACGGTAAAGGCACACCCGTTGCTCCTCACCTGTCTTGTATCGGCGATGACAAAGCGCGTATCGCTGAACTGCTTGATTTGTATAAAGCACAAGGGATTGATCGTATTGTCGCACTGCGTGGTGACTTGCCATCTGGTCAGGTGGGCCTAGGTGAATTGCCTTATGCACAGGATCTGGTTCGCTTTATCCGTGAACATTCAGGTGATCATTTCCATATCGAAGTTGCGGCTTATCCTGAAATGCATCCTCAAGCAGACAGCTTTGATAAAGACATTCAGCACTTTGTTGATAAAGTAAATGCTGGCGCCAATGCTGCCTTAACCCAGTTCTTCTTTAATCCAGATGCATACTTCTACTTTGTAGACCGTATCCAGAAAGCTGGAATTGATATTCCGGTTGCGCCGGGTATTATGCCGATTACCAATGCCAGCAACCTGATTCGCTTCGCAGATGGTACAGGCGCAGAAATTCCACGCTGGATTCGCAAGCAACTGGCAACTTATGGGGATGACACTGCAAGCATTAAAGCCTTTGGTCATGAAGTCGTGGTGAAATTCTGCGAACGCCTGATTGCTGGCGGTGCACCAAGCTTGCACTTCTATACCATGAATACCACTGATCCAACCCGTCAACTTGTTAAAGACCTCGGTCTTGCATAAGTAAAATACCTGATTTGAGAGTAAAACTTTAATGCCGCGTTTTTTTATTGAAGCTGATTTAGCAGTAGATACCACTGTAGAACTGACTGAAACAGTGTTTCATCATTGGGTTAAAGTTTTACGCGCTCAAGTCAGCGAAAAAGCCACCCTGTTTAATGGACAAGGTGGTGAATATGAAGTTGAACTGGTTGAAGTTTCCAAAAAGTCGGCTGCTGTACAGGTCAATAGTTATAACCCTACTGACCGCACACCAAAATTTAAAGCTTTGCTTGGCCAGGTCATGAGTAAAGGTGACCGCATGGATTATGCGATCCAGAAAGCGGTCGAACTGGGTGTATCTGAAATTCAGCTTTTAACCTCTGAACGCTGTGAGATGCGCCTGAAATACGACCGCGACCAGAAAAAACTGGATCACTGGCAAGGTGTAGCCATTGCCGCCTGTGAACAGTGTGGAATGAACATTGTCCCTAAAATTTTAGCGCCAATGTCACTTGAAAAATGGCTGGAAACCGATCTTCCTACTACCAAACTGGTGCTAGCGCCAAATAAAGAAGAAATTGATGTTCTGGCGAATGCCACGCCGGATATTGCTTTGCTGATTGGCCCTGAAGGCGGCTTGAGTGAAGCAGAAATCCTAGCGGCGAATGCGCAAGGCTTTGTCAATTGGTGTATTGGTGAACGTGTGCTGCGTACCGAAACTGCTCCTGTCGTTGCCCTCTCAATTTTGAATTACACTATTTAAGCGGTCAAAATTGTAAAATTTAGTTATTAATTTTATTGATTTTTATTTATAAGCACTCTACTCTTGAGTCAATAATAATGAAACACATATTGATTGATTTAAGAATCATTCAGGCTTGAATAAAAATTAAAATCTAGGATAAGCACCGTTCAGGACGAATACAAGGCACTTAGTTATATGATTGATAATCAAGAGGCTTATATCAAAGAGCACTTGCATCGTGCTCAGATTGCGAACACGCTTCGACATAGCCGATATTTTCTGTTAAGTATCATGATTATTTGCCTCTATATTTTCTGTGTTTATCACATTCAATATAGCTTATCGAATAGTTATTTTAATCTCTGGTTTATCCTGACTGAAATTACCGTCAGCATGTGCTGGCTCATCAATACCCTATATTTTAAACCTGAACAATATCAACTCAAAAACGCACATTACTGGTTACAGATTCAGAGCCTTGCGGTAGGTTGCTGTATCGCTTCCGGTATTTCCCTGATCTATTATTACTTGCCGCAGGCCAATATTAATTTTGATGAAATAGAAGCACTAACCCTTTCGGCTTTGCTATTAATCGTGACTCAAGCCTTCGGTCTGACTTATTTAACCCAGAAGCTCAGTTACTTTTCACTGGTATTTTTACCTTCATTAGTACCCTTTTTACTCTTTCAGTTTTTTCATATTTCTGGTGCCAATCCGGTCTTTGGTCTAGCTCTAAATTTTGCAGTTATTGTGATCCTGCTCTGTGCCAATAGTACCTATCGTATTCACACACGTACTTCCCGCCTTTATGCGGAAAATGAATTACTGGTGAGCAATGCCGAACAGCAGGTCGCCTGGACGGATGAACTGTGCAAACAGTTACAGACTGAAGTCAATAAATCAAAAGATATCGAACTGGAGCTACAGCTCAGCAATCAGTTACTGGAACAGAAAGTTCGTGAACGTACTTATGATATCGAACAGATTAATATTGATCTGAAAAACCAGCAGCAAAACCTTGAGCTGACCCATGAAATCGCCGGCATCCGTCCATGGGACTGGAATATCAAAGACCGCAGTATTTTGCTGACCAATCATAAAGATGAGAAGGTACAACGGAAATCCAGTGAGCATCATTTGCAGTTACAGCATATGATTCATCCCGATGATTTGGCTGCGTTTAAAAGCAATATGAAACAGCACCTGCGTGGGAAAACTGAGCGCTATGAAGTAACTTACCGGATTCAGCAAGCGCCGGGAGTCTGGAGCTGGGTACATGATGTAGGCCGGGTGATCAGTCGCGATCCCGAAACTCACCGTCCTTTACGCATGGTTGGAATTTTACGAGATATTCAACAGGAACGTAGTTCTCAAGAACGCTTGAAACTGGCAGCAAGTGTAATTGAGCAGGCGGCTGAAGGAATCTTCATTTTAAATGATGAATTACGTTATATCGAAGTGAATCCTTATTTCGAGAATTTGTCCGGTTTTGAACGTAATGAAATTCTAGGTAAATATCTGTTTGATATTACTGCAAGTCATAAGTCACAGCAGCGCAGCATTCATTCCAATATCATCAAGCAAGTCGTGAAAATCGGTTCCTTTGATGGCGAACTGAGTGAAAAATTCCTGTCCGGCAAAGAAATGCCACTCTGGTTGCATATCAATGCGATTACCGATGATGAAGGCCGTATCACCCACTATATCGGCATTGTCTCTGATCTGACTGAGCGTAAATTACAGGAACAGCGCCTGTCTTATCTGGAAAATTATGACACGCTAACTGATTTGCCAAACCGTTTTTACTATAACTACCAGCTGCATCAGTATCTGATGACGCAAAAAGATTCCATCAAGAAAATGGCGGTGATTCGACTCAATATCGACCGTTTCCGTCCATTGAATGAATACCTGTCTAATAATGGTGGTGATGAGCTGTTGCGTCAGGTGGCACAGCGCTTACGTCTGACCAATGCAGAAGCCCTGTTTGTTGCCCATCTAAATGGTGACGATTTTGCGATTTTGTATGAAATCTCGCATATTCGCCCATCTGTACAGGAACACTGTCAACGAATTGCTGAAGCCTTCCAGGCTCCTTTCCATATTTTCGGCCAAGATTATGTGATTACCCTGTCGATGGGTGTAGCCTTCTATCCAGATCATGGTCGTCAGTTAGACTATTTAAATAACTGTGCAGAACAGGCGCTGAGTGAAGCCAAAAATCTAGGCGGGAATACTATCCATTTTTACTCCAATGAAAATACAGCTTTGCTAGAGCAAGGAATTTTCATTGAACGCGATCTGCGTAAAGCCATCCAAAATGGCGAACTCGTAGTTTATTATCAGCCGAAAATTAATTTCAATGACCAGCATATTTATGGCTTTGAAGCTTTAGTGCGCTGGAAACATCCAGAAAAAGGCATCATCCCACCTAGCTTGTTTATTCCTTTAGCCGAACAGACCAGCCTGATTTCCGAGATCGGCCGTCTGGTAATTCAGCAAACTGCCAAACAGATTCGTGAATGGAATGATCTTGGCTTTCATAATATCTGTGTCTCTGTGAATATCGTGGCACAGCAACTGCGTCGTGGTCAGTTACTCGATGATCTGGATCAGGCCATTAGCGAAAACCAGATTTCTGGCACCAGTCTGGAACTGGAAATTACTGAATCTTCACTGATTGAAAACTCTGAATCTGTCAAAAATCTGCTGAACCAGATCAAGCAGCGCCAGATTAATATCTCGCTAGATGACTTCGGAACTGGTTATTCTTCTTTATCCTATCTTGCCGATTTTCCTATTGACATCCTTAAAATTGACCGCAGTTTTGTTTCTAAAATTGGTGAACATAAACAGGAAGCGATTGTCAGCGCCATGGTCGCGATGGGTAAAGCCATGGGCATGACTGTCGTCGCTGAAGGTATTGAAACTGAAGAACAGCTGCAATATCTGCGTGATTTAGATTGTGATATTGCCCAAGGCTACTTCTTCTCCAAGCCATTGCCGGAACTGGAAGCAACTGCATATTTAGAACAGAATCGCGTCGCTGAAACTTATATATATCAAGTCTAAGTCTATATCTACCTCGAATAAGATTGTCGCAAAAATGGTCGACTTTGACTGGGCTAAGTGCTTAACAAATGTTATATTCAGAGCCATAAATGCAATTTTTTACCCGCTTTCTGGGTAATCTTTACAACGATAGAGATACAGATGGACGAACAATCTTTAAAGCAGCAGGCTCTTTACTATCACGAATTCCCTACTCCAGGAAAAATCAGCGTTACACCAAGCAAACAATTGGTCAACCAACGTGACTTAGCCCTTGCTTACTCGCCTGGCGTTGCCGCACCATGTCTTGAGATTGAACGCGATCCTTCAACAGCTGCACTTTATACCGCACGCGGTAACCTGGTTGCAGTGGTCAGTAACGGTACAGCAGTTCTTGGTTTGGGTAATATTGGCCCACTGGCGTCTAAACCAGTCATGGAAGGTAAAGGCGTACTGTTCAAAAAATTTGCGGGTGTTGATGTATTCGATATCGAAATTGCTGAAAATGATCCAGACAAGATTGTTGATATTGTCGCTTCTCTAGAGCCCACTTTTGGCGGGATCAACCTGGAAGACATCAAGGCTCCAGAATGTTTCTACATTGAACAAAAACTTCGTGAACGCATGAAAATTCCTGTGTTCCACGATGACCAACATGGTACTTCAATCATTGTAGGTTCTGCTCTTCTTAATGCTTTGCAATTAAACGGCAAAAAAATTGATGAAATCAAGATCATTGCTTCAGGTGCCGGCGCTGCTGCCCTGTCTTGCTTGAACTTGCTTTGTGCCCTTGGCGCGAAAAAAGAAAATATCATCGTTGCTGACTCACGTGGTCTATTAACAACTAAACGTGAAGGTCTGGACGAATCAAAAAAAGCATATGTACAAGACATTGATGCCTCTCAAATCGGTGACGTGATTGCAGGTGCAGATATGTTCTTGGGTCTTTCTGCAGCCGGTATTCTCACCAAAGAAATGGTGAAACTGATGGCCAAAGATCCAATTATCTTTGCCTTGGCGAACCCAGATCCAGAAATTCTGCCTGAACATGCACACGAAATTCGTGATGACGTGATCATGGCGACTGGCCGTTCTGACTATCCGAACCAGGTAAATAACGCACTGTGCTTTCCTTATATCTTCCGTGGTGCATTAGACGTTGGTGCCACCACCATTAATGAAGAGATGAAAATTGCCTGCGTACACGCAATTGCACGCATGGCACATGTAGAAGCAGATGCTGCATCTTATGGTGAAAAATCAGCTTCTTTCGGTCGTGATTACCTGATTCCTGGTCCACTGGATCAACGTCTGATTCTGGAAATTGCGCCTGCAGTTGCACAAGCTGCAATGGATTCTGGCGTAGCGACTCGTCCGATTCAAGATTTCTCGGCATATCGTCAACGTCTGTCTGAGTTTGTTTACAACTCAGCTTTCATGATGAAACCAATCTTTGCACAAGCTAAAACAGATCCTAAACGTATCGCTTATGCAGAGGGTGAAGACCTGCGTGTACTTCGTGCTGCGCAAATTGCAGTGGATGAAGGCTTGGCTAAACCGATTCTGGTGGGTCGCCCAGCAGTCATCGAAGCCAATATCAAGAAATTGGGCTTACGTCTTGAAGATGGTGTCAACATCACCATCGTGGATCAGGAAAAGAACCCGGATTACGAAAAATTTGCAGACGACTATTATAACCTGATGCAACGTAAAGGTGTAACGCCTGAATATGCACACCGTGAAGCACGTCGCCGTTCTACCCTGATCGCTGCGATGCTGGTACGTCATGGCATGGCGGACGGTATGTTATGTGGTACTTACTCAAGCTACGACATCCATCTAGACTTTGTCAGCAATGTCATCGGCAAACAGGATGGCCATAATACCTTCTTTACCTTAAATGCATTAATGCTGGAAGAGCGTAACCTGTTCATCGCGGATACCTACATCAACCGTAATCCAACAGCTGAACAGCTTGCTGAGATGACGATTCTAGCTGCTGAAGAAGTACGTCGTTTCGGTATTACACCGCGTGTTGCCCTACTTTCTCACTCTAGTTTCGGTTCAGACCAGCACGATGCCAGCGCACAAAAAATGCGTCGTGTATATGAAATCCTTTCTGAAACTGCACCTGAGCTTGAAGTTGAAGGTGAAATGCATGGTGATGCAGCATTAGACGAAAATATCCGTCAGTTTGCATTCCCGAACTCTCGTTTCAAAGGTTCTGCAAACCTGCTGATCATGCCAAATCTGGATGCAGCCAATATTTCGTTTAACCTGTTAAAAGCAACTTCAGGTAATAACGTGACCATTGGTCCTATCCTGCTTGGTGCTGCGAAACCTGTTCATATCCTGACACCAACTGCAACGACTCGTCGCGTAGTGAATATGACTGCGTTAACTGTCGCTGAAATTCAGGAAGCAGAAAAAAACGCGCTTTAAGGAATGTACGCATCAGCGTAACTTCTTGACTTGAGAAAACCTCTATTCTGTAGCATGATGCTTGTAAGAATAGAGGTTTTTTCATGCAAGTTTATTTAGTAGGCGGTGCAGTTCGGGATCATTTACTTGGACACCCCTATCACGAAAAAGATTATGTGGTTGTCGGCGCGACGCCGGAACAATTGCTTGCTAAAGGTTTTCAACCTGTTGGCAAGGACTTCCCTGTTTTTCTTCATCCTGAAACCAAAGACGAATATGCTCTGGCACGTACCGAACGCAAGTCTGGCTATGGTTATCATGGTTTCGAATTTTATACCGATATCAATGTCACCTTGGAAGAGGATCTGATCCGCCGTGACCTGACCATCAACGCCATGGCCATGGATGATTCAGGTAAGATTTATGATCCTTATGGCGGTCAAAAAGATCTGGCTGATCGTGTACTGCGTCATGTATCAGAAGCTTTTGTCGAAGATCCTTTACGTGTTTTAAGGATTGCCCGCTTTGCTGCGCGTTATCAACATCAGGGTTTTAGCATTGCAGAAGAAACGTTGGTGCTGATGAAGCAGCTTACGGAATCGGGCGAGCTTAATGCATTGACACCTGAGCGGGTCTGGAAAGAAACCACACGCGCACTGATGGAACAGGATGCAGATGTGTATTTTGAAGTATTACGTAGTTGTGGTGCTTTAAAAGTGCTGTTCCCGGAACTGGATGCCTTATATGGCATTCCGCAACGTCCTGAATATCATCCGGAAATTGACTGTGGTATTCATACCATGATGTCTTTACAGCAAGCCTGCCGCCAAAATTATACTCTGGATGTTCGTTTTGCAGTTCTGGTTCATGACCTGGGTAAGGCATTAACCCCTGTTGAAGAATTGCCACGCCATATCATGCATGAAGAACGTGGGATCAAACCGGTAAATGAGCTGTGTGAACGTTTAAGAGTTCCGACTCATACCAAACAGCTGGCATTGGCAGTTTGTAAAGAACACTTAAAATGTCACCAGGCTTTTAACTTAAAACCTGGCACTTTATGGCGTTTATTACAGCGTCTAGATGTTTTACGTCGTCCTGAACGTGTTGAAGCGTTTGTACAGGCTTGTGAATGTGACTCCCGTGGACGTTTGGGTCTAGAAAATCGTGCTTATCCTCAGGCTCAATATGTGCTGGATGCCATGCAGGTCGTACGTAGCATTAAAGCACAAGACTTGCCACCAGAAATTCAAGGTCCGGATATTGGTGAAATGCTGATTGAAAGACGGATTGCGGCTTTAGCAGAACTGAAAGAACAGCATAGTGCCATACTTTAAACATTAGGCTCCTTCAAGGGGCCTTTTTATTTAATATCTGAAATCTCATTCATCTCGATTTTCTATATAGATAGCAATAATTCTTTGAAGCTACTGTGCACTTTCAACACTTAAGCAAAGTAAATATTGATTATGATTGATATTATTTTTAGTTAAGAATATGTCTAATGACTTATCTCATCCGTCAACTGGATCTTGAAAAAGACCTGTATGACGTTCATCAACTCACGATTCAGCTTGGCTATCCCTCTACGCTGAAAAGTATCAAACAGCGTTGGGAACGGATTCATCAAGACAGTCATTATCAGACACTAGTTATAGAACAGGATTCACATGTGATCGGCTATGCCGGTTTTATTCAGGAATACACCTGGGAATTTGACGGTGGATATTTAAGGATTCAGGCTTTTGTAATTGATCAGGCCTATCGTGGAAAAGGTATAGGCAAGCAATTAATGGCTGCTATTGAACAGATTGCAAAAGAGCAAGGCTTCAAGATGATTCAGCTCAACAGCGGAAATCGCGAAGAACGCTATCCTGCGCATGCCTTTTATCAAGGACTGGGATTTGACAGTTACAGTATTGGATTTCGCAAGAATCTGGAATGATCAGCCAGTCATAACCAGCTGATCAATCGTGAATTTAATTTATGAAATTTCAGCCGGGAAAGTAATCACTTTTTCCAATTTCATCTGATTGGTTGCAATCATCAGCAAGCGATCAAGACCTAGGGCAATACCTGAACATTCCGGCATTTGTGGCAATGCCGCCAGCAAATACTCATCAATCGGCATGACATGCAAGCCAAGCACTGCCCGTTCTGCATTATCTGCTTCAAAGCGGGAACGCAAAACTTCAGCATCAATCAGCTCATCATAAGCATTGGCCAGTTCCAGCCCTTCGATATACAACTCGAAACGGGCAGCAACCAGCTCCCCATCTTCATCGATTCTGGTTTTAGCCAATGATGCCAGTTCCGGTGGAAAATCTGTCAGAAATACAGCCGTATCGAAACCCAGGCTTGGCTCGACCATATGCGAGAATAAAAGGTCGATATACCCTAAACGGTCATCCCCCAAGTCCAGATTGAGACCTACCCTGCGACAGCAATCTTTGAGTTGCTGTAAAGTGGCCTGTAAAGGATTGAGATCCAGGCGATCCATAAAGGCATGTTTATAGCTGAGCACAGTGGGGCGGATTTCTCCAAAACGTGCCTTAAGTGTCACATTTAACAGATCTGTCACTTCAAACATCAGATCTTTCAGACTAAAGGCCGGACGATACCATTCCAGCATGCTGAATTCACTATTGTGCTTGCGGCCGTGTTCATCATCGCGAAACACCTTACAGATCTGGTAAATCGGCCCACTACCACTGGCCAATAAACGTTTCATGGCAAATTCAGGTGAGGTCTGTAGATAATGTGTGCCGAGCTTACCCATGACATGACGCTGGGCCTGAATCGAAGCCAGGTGCACATCGGTCACGCCAGCCTGAGATAAAATCGGTGTTTCCACTTCCAGCACGTCACGTTCAGCAAAAAACTGACGGAGCTGGGCATACATGTTGGCACGTGCTTTAATGGCTTTTAAATCACAGGTTGGTTGATAAGATACAGTTTGACTCATGCCTTTGGCCCTCCATGAGAGGCCCATTCACGTCGTAAAGGATAAGTCTTGCGTAAATGATCAAATGCTTTCTGATCGACTTTGCCATTTTTTAAACATGCACGCAGATTGGCATCATCACGGGCAATATCATAGATCTGGGATAAATGCTGTTGCAGCGCCAGTTTTAAATCCTGGTTCTGGAAAAACTGTTCACAAACAGGCAGCTGACTTTCAAACTGCTTTTTAATTTCAAAGCCGAAAGTCTGGCAAAATGCCTCGTAAATCATTTGAGTACCGCGTGCCTTACCTTCCAGACTATAACCTGCAATATGCGGTGTCACCAAAGTAATCAGATTCAGTAGCTGTTCAGAAATTTCCGGTTCATGTTCAAACACATCCAGTACAACCTGACGTTGAGTTGCCTGAATATCAGCAATTAGCGCCGCTTCTTCAACAACTGGCCCACGCGCCGAATTAATTAAAATGGCTTCAGGCTTCATTTGTCCAAGTGCAGCAGCATTAATCAAATGATAAGTCGGATGCTGACCTGTTTTGGTTAAAGGTACATGAATGGAAATAGCATCTGCGTTCTTTAGCAGTTCTTCAAATTCAACCTGATGAACCTGATCGCGCTGTACAAAGGGATCGTAGGCAATCACATTCCAGCCCAGCAGTTTGACCATTGTTGCCAAACGTGAACCGACATTTCCTAGACCGACAATGCCCAAGGTGAATTCTTTATTTGCATTGATCAATTGGGGTTGTAAATATAATAAAGCTGTAATCACATATTCAGCTACCGCCTGCGCATTACAACCGGGTGCATTGCTCCAGCGGATGTTCTGTTGTTCTAGTGCAGCAATGTCCAGATGATCTGTACCAATGGTGGCACTGCCGACGAATTTAATCTGACTGTCCTGTACGAGTGTTGCATTGACTTTGGTCACGGAACGGACCAATAAAGCCTCGGCATCTTTTACATCGTTCGCAGTGAGAGTTCTTCCTGCACGATGCTGAATATCGCCAAATTCTGCAAAGAAATAATCGGTAAATGCCAGATTTTCATCTGCGACAATTTTCATAATCTGTTCCAATGACTGAATCTGTCTATCATACCGCGTCAACCGGAATGTGACTATTTTCACTCAAGCTTTAGATGAATTCTTGCAAACATAGAGATATAAAAAATGCCGAAGTCAAACATCACTTCGGCAAAGGAGTGTAATTGGAGTAAGAAAATGACGCAAGGTTAGGCGATTGAAAGCCATACCCTGCACGAAAAATTTTCCTCTTTTAATTGGAGAATGCAGCAATACCCGTTTGCGCACGGCCTAGAATTAGGGCATGTACATCATGGGTCCCTTCATAAGTGTTGACCACTTCTAGATTTACCAGATGACGTGCTACACCGAATTCATCAGAAATACCGTTACCGCCCATCATGTCACGCGCTAAGCGGGCAATATCCAGTGCTTTACCACAGTTATTACGCTTGATCAGTGAAGTACCTTCAACTGATGCAATGCCTTCATCTTTCATGCGGCCAAAACGTAAAGCCACTTGTAGACCTAATGCAATTTCAGTTTGCATGTCTGCCAGTTTTTTCTGGATCAGCTGATTCGCAGCCAATGGACGGCCGAACTGTTTACGGTCCATGGTGTATTGATGCGCTGTATGCCAGCAGAATTCAGCTGCACCCATCGCACCCCAGGCGATACCATAACGAGCACTGTTCAGACAGGTAAATGGACCTTTCAAACCACGAATTTCCGGGAATGCGTTTTCTTCTGGTACAAAAACATTGTCCATGACGATTTCGCCGGTGATCGATGCACGCAGACCTACTTTGCCGTGAATCGCTGGTGCAGAAAGCCCTTCCCAGCCTTTTTCCAAGATAAAACCACGAATATCACCGACGTTGCCTTCAGGAGACACTTCTTTCGCCCACACAACAAATACATCTGCAATCGGACTGTTGGTAATCCACATTTTCGCGCCAGTCAGACGGTAACCACCATCGACTTTCTTGGCACGTGTAATCATGCTGCCCGGATCAGAACCATGATCAGGCTCAGTCAGACCGAAACAGCCGATATATTCACCAGTCGCCAGCTTCGGTAAATATTTCTGTTTCTGCTCTTCAGAACCAAATTCATTGATTGGCACCATCACCAATGAGCTTTGTACGCTGGCCATAGAACGGTAACCGGAATCCACACGTTCTACTTCGCGGGCAATCAGGCCATAGCTGACATAATTTAGACCTGCGCCACCGTACTGTTCTGGAATCGTTGGACCAAGTAGACCTAACTCACCCATTTCACGGAAAATGGTTGGATCGGTTTTTTCATGACGGAACTGCTCTAATACACGCGGCTGTAACTGTCCCTGACAATATGCACGCGCAGATTCCATGATCATGCGTTCTTCTTCAGTCAGCTGCTGCTCCAGTAAGAACGGATCCTGCCAGTTAAAATAGACTTTGCTGGTTTTTTTCGTATCGACCATTTGATTCATAGTATTCCCTGCCAATCCTTCATCTATCTATTAGATGTTGTTTTATCCTTCAGAGTGACTCTAGGCATGAATCATGACTTGTTCAAACAATAAATTTGCATGCAGCTATGCAATTTGCGCATACCTTATATAAGTTGCTATTTCCAGAAATTATTTTCTTAGCTAATTTGCTTGTTTTTTATACCAAAGTCGTATAGTAGTATAAGAGTGATATACCATTTATTGATATCTGACTATTTTAAGTTCAAGGATAAACAGGTGCGTAGAAAAATACCCTCCCTGCAAGCGCTGATCTGTTTCGAATCTGCTGCACGTCATGCCAGTTATACCTATGCTGCGCAGGAACTGTTTTTAACCCAAAGTGCAGTTTCACGCCAGATCCAGCAACTGGAGGAGTATTTAGGCACAGCTTTATTTACCCGTACGCGGCATGGTGTAGAACTCAATCATGCTGGACAACAATATTTAAAGAGTATCACTCCGCATCTCAAAGGACTGGAACAGGCAACACTAGATGTCATAACGCATCAAGGGCGTGGCGGCACTTTAAAACTGGGCGTAGTACCTACTTTTGCGACGCGCTGGCTATTACCTAAACTCCAGAGCTTTAATCGGCTGTATCCTGAAATTACGATACATCTGGAAACCAGCACCCGCCCTTTTCTGTTTCAGGAACAGATTTTCGATGCTGCTATTTATGCAGGAACACCTCAACAGGTCGAACAATGGCCTGGTACGCATAGCCATTTTCTAATGCATGAAGATGTAGTTGCTGTCTGTGCACCTGACCTGATTCAACAGTATTTTCCCGATGCACAGAAGATTAATGACTACAGCTATGACTTAAGTGCTGAACAACTGGTTCAACTCCCTTTATTACAGCAAACCACCCGGCCGAATATCTGGGAAGACTGGTTCAAGCTACATCAGATCCAACATCCAAATCCTTTGCAGGGGCAACGACATGAACTGTTTTCTATGCTCGCTGTAGTGGCTAGCCATGGCATGGGAATGGCCTTGATCCCGCAAATGCTAATTGAAAAAGAATTAAAGCGACAGGAATTGGTGCTGGTATCCAGTAAGACCTTAGAAAAGAAACGAGGCTATTATCTGGTCCATTCCAGTCAGGAAAGCTCACCGTTGATTGAAAAATTTGTTGCATGGATACAACAGGAAATTCAGGGCAGCCTTCCATCTGAGTCTGACCTATAAACCCCAATGATCAGACAATAAAAAACCCCAATCAATGATCGGGGTTTTTCGTATCTGGCGGAAGCGGTGAGATTCGAACTCACGGAGGGGTATAAGCCCTCGTCGGTTTTCAAGACCGGTGCATTAAACCGCTCTGCCACGCTTCCATGGCCGCCATCATATAAATATTTCTGTTTCTTGGCAATAAATTTTCGCAAAACTTCTGTAAAAATCAGTTCATTCAGTTAAAAATCAGACGAAAATTTTAGAGTAGATAAAATTTTATACATAAGATTTAGGGGCTGATATTTTTATTTTCAGAATGAATTTAGCCTTAATGTTCACATCATTTTGAACAATGAAAATTTAAAATCATTTTAATGAGTTAAAAATAAAAACCCCGATCAATGATCGGGGTTTTCGTATCTGGCGGAAGCGGTGAGATTCGAACTCACGGAGGGGTATAAGCCCTCGTCGGTTTTCAAGACCGGTGCATTAAACCGCTCTGCCACGCTTCCATGGCCGCCATCATATAAATAAAAATTGCGCTTGGCAAATATTTTTCCAATTTCTCTGCATCAACTGCACAAAATAAAATCAATTTCATTAATCTTCTGAATTTTCTGGCTTTTCATAGCGAATTGAATTGATAAACCAGAGTTTCTTGCCGGATGGTGTCATCACCTCAGCTTCATCATCCACTGACTTGCCTAACAGGGCACGTGCCATGGGTGAATCAATCGAAATATGCTGGGGATGATGATCATAAATTTCATCGACGCCCACAATCCGAAGGCTCTTTTGCTCACCCTGTTCATTTTCAATTTCGACCCAGGCACCAAAATAAACTTTGCCTTCCTGTTCAGGAGAAAAATCAACAATTCGCAGCTCTTCCAAACGCTTGCCCAGATAACGAACCCGACGATCAATTTTACGTAAAAGCTGTTTGTTATACTGGTAATCTGCGTTTTCCGAACGGTCGCCGAGACTGGCTGCCCAGTTCACTTTTTTGGTAATTTCAGGACGTTCTTCATGCCAGAGATTTTTAAGTTCTGCCACCAATTTATCATGTCCACCACGGGTAATCAGGTTAGATTTCATGTATTTTAATTGCCAATTTTGAACCAGTTTTTAGACATTAAGAGCTTATTTTATTTGGAGTTTTAGGACAAGCTAGAATATGCAATTTTTTTCTTCAATAAATTTAACAACTTAAATTACATTTAAAAAATAAATTATGTACAAAATTTGACAATTCATTTTTTGATCTTTAATATGCACCCTACTTTTGGAATCGCTTATTTTTTAATCTATGTAGTTTTTCTACATATTTCCCGATCAATTTAGTCATTTTTGAATGACGTCATGACTGCCCAACCCTTATTGAATTTATCAAACTTTTAAAAGTTTCTGGCTAGTATTGGCTGTGATTTTTAGGGCATAAATTACTTGTAGCGGAGACAACATGCACAGTAGTTCAACCACTGGGTCGAGGCTTTGCCTTAGCTCTTTTATCTCTTCTCTCCCTGTAAAAGCACTGGTACTGAGTACGGCACTTATCCCCTTTCATAGTATCAATGCCACTAAAACCACACTTCAATATGATCATGTGGTCAATAGCAACAAACTCACCGTCGTCGCAGTTCAAAGTCCAACGACTGTGTTTCAGGATGGACAACATCAGCATGGTTTTGGTTATGACCTGGTTCGCAACTATGCCAACAGCCTGAATGTTAAGCTGGATTTTAAAACTGTTCCGGATAATGCCACGGCCCTGAAATGGGTAGCGCAGGGCAAAGCCAATCTGGCCATGACCACCACTGATCTGGGTACGATTGAACAACAGCGTTTAACGGCTTTTTCTGCCACTTGTGGTGATGAATCTTCGCTGGCCAGTAATGGACTGAATGCCAATCTGAATCTGGTATTTAAATCAGCCAGTGATCCCTTGAGTCAAACTGCCAGTGCTTTTGTATGTCAAGGCAAACAAAGCGGTGCGATCAAGCAGCTTGCATCCTTCTACAATCAGAATGTGGTAGAAGAACATTCTTGGGATGAAATTCAACAGGATCTGAACCAGCGCCTCCCCACATACAAGGCGAGCTTCCAGAAATCTGCTCAGCAGTACGATCTGGACTGGCACCTGCTCGCCGCGATCGGTTACCAGGAATCCTATCTAAAGCCAAACTCCGTATCTCCCACCGGTGTCCGCGGTCTGATGATGCTCACAAGCTCTACCGCAAAAGCGATGGGGGTTAGTAACCGGACAGATCCAGGCGAAAGTATTGATGGGGGTGCCAAATACTATGACCAGATGCTGAGTCGTTATGAACATATCCCTTATCCGGATCGTAACTGGTTTGCTCTGGTTGCCTATAACATGGGTCCAGGTGCTGTGAATCAGCTGCAAAAACGTATTCAGGCCCAAGGCAAGAATCCGAATAACTGGGTAAACCTGTATGCTTATCTGGAACAGAATAAAGCTAACAATGGTCGTTACCGTCAGGCTCTTCAATACGTGACCCGTATCCGTGCCTATCTGGAACACATCAAGACCACTCCACAGCTGGTGAATATTTAAGCCTGATCATTTCAAATCCAGATATTCAGCTATAAAAAAAAAGCTTACCTCAGGGTAAGCTTTTTTGTTACTACAGCTTCTTAGATCAAAACTATTAAGCTGTGGTATTTTCAAGAACTTTCTTGAACAGGTCTTTTTGTGCTTGGCTTGGCTTTGCTGTTTGCAATGCCATCAATTGAGACATATCGCCTTGCACCTTGATTTTACCTGTCATGAAGGCTTGCATTGCAGCCGCCATATCAAACTCAAGGAAAACTTTACGTAAGGTTTCACCATCCATGTTCAATGTTGTTTTTGCATTTGGAGATAAACCTTTTTTAATCGCGCCACCTTCCAAAGATAATTCTGTATTACCTGTAGTGTCTGCAACGACCAAATTAATTGCCAGATTCGCCAAAGCAGGTGGCAAATCCAAATCACCAGCTTGTGCAGTGAGCGTGTCTACAGTCGAAAACCAATCATCAGTTAAAAAAGCAGGCATGATCTTTCCTCAATTTATTTATTCATTTGTGTCGGCTATCCAGACGACATCAGGTTGAAGCTATTATGCTTGTGACTTGTTATAACATGATCATTATGGCAAAGGCTAACGAATTTTGTACGCACCGTTCAATTTTTGTAGTTCTTATCTTGCATTATTTTTGATTCAGGCATCGGCCGTAGCCCATGCCTGTATCGGCTTAACTTTATATAGATCAATTAGTCTGCTGCAAAGCCCAGATTGACCATATTGATGCGGCGGTTCTCGCTTTCTACCGCCTCTTCAGTGGAACAGCTGCCTTTGAAATCGAATTCGCGCTGGCTATCCAGAATTTCGAAATCAAATAATTCACGGTCAACTAACTGAGATGGTGAAACATTTTGCAAGGCACCAAAGATGCTGTGCAGACGTTTTGGATGCGCATTGTCCCATTCACGTAACATGTCATTGATAATGGCACGTTGAAGATTTTCCTGAGAGCCACATAAATTACATGGAATAATTGGAAATTGACGCATCTGTGCATATTTGATGATGTCTTTTTCTTCCACATAAGCCAAAGGACGAATCAGGATGTTCTTTTTGTCAGAAGACAGCAATTTTGGCGGCATGGCTTTCAGGCTGCCCCCATGGAACAGGTTCAGGAAGAATGTTGCCAGAATATCATCACGGTGATGACCCAGTGCTACTTTAGTCGCCCCAATTTCCTGAGCAAAACCGTACAAAGAACCACGGCGCAGACGTGAACATACTGCACAGTAAGTCTTACCTTCCGGTGTCAGTTTTTTGGTAATGCTGTAGGTATCTTTTTCCAAGATGTAATACGGAATGTTATTTTCTTCTAAATAACGCGGTAATACATCTTCCGGGAAACCGGGCTGTTTCTGGTCCAGGTTAACCGCCACCACATCAAAGTTGATCGGTGCAATGCGTTTAAACTGAAGCAGGATATCAAGCAAGGTATAACTGTCTTTACCACCAGAAATACACACCATGACCTTGTCGCCGTCTTCAATCATCTTGAAGTCGCGAATGGCATGTCCGACCTGGCGGCGAAGCTTCTTCAACAAACGGTAGTAGGCAGAGCTTGTTGGCAGTTCAGGTTTGAAATTAAATCCTTGCTCGGATTCAACTGGCGAGTACATAGACGAGAATAACCCATAAATAAAAATACCGCGCAATTTTAGCTGATTCGGTTCCGTATCGCATCAAAAGAATTTATTTTCATACAAATGCCATATTAGTTTCATTTTCATGTTTTATTTAGATTGATATATTGAACGATTTAGTTCAGTTTTTAAGCGAGATGCTTATCTTTTGGACTTTTCCACAGTTGTCCACAAAAGTTGTGGATAACTTTGTGGATTGAAATGGACTTGACAACTTGTTCACCTCAAAATTTAAGGCTTTTCTTTAAATTGATCATTTTTTGATCAATTTATTTTGTTATTAAAATCAATAAGTTAAACCTGTCAACCCTAAGGTTTTAAATTAAATAAAAAAAATATTTTAGTGTTCAAAATATTGACAGCCTTTCCCGTTTACATACTCGTTTATAAATGCAGCGTATAAGGCTGTGCATTACGTAATTTTTTGTTAAACTCATTCATGAATTTTTCTAGCTTATTATTTATCAAATATAAACAATGAAAATAAAGACGTATTTCTTGGGGTGTCAACTGATCGGTAGCTTGGTCATGCTGAGCTGCAGTCATTTGGTGTATGCCGGTGAAACCATCTATCAGTTGCGTGATAAAAACGGCAGTACCTTATTGACCAATAAGAAGAGCCGTTATAATCATCTTCAGGTCGAAAAGAAGACTTATTATCCGGATAGCAATATTCATAGCTATAGTAACTGGGGCAGCAGCGAGTCGTCGGTTTTGCCTAGCTATAGCAAGAATAAGAATGCTTTTGATTCGATCATTCGTCAGGCCGCACAGACTTATGGTGTGTCTGAAGGTTTAATTAAAGCAGTCATGCATACTGAATCCGGCTTTAATACCCATGCCCGCTCTCCTGTGGGTGCTCAGGGCCTGATGCAGCTGATGCCAGCTACAGCACGTCGCTTTAATGTCAGTAATGCTTATGATCCGCATCAGAACATTATGGCAGGCGCCAAATATCTGGCCTGGTTATTAAAGCGTTTTAATGGCAATACCAGCCTGGCACTGGCGGGCTATAATGCTGGTGAAGGTAATGTCAGCAAATATGGTGGAATCCCGCCTTTCCGGGAGACTCAGGATTATGTACGCCGTGTGACCAGCCGTTATCAAAATCTGTATACTCATGGCCTGAGTGCAAGTACAACCACGTCTAGCATATCATCCAGTGAAGGCCGCATCATTGCCAGTTCAGTGAACTACTCCAATGATAGCAGCAGTACTTCACACATTCAGGCAGCCAAGTATCAGCGTCAGATTATTATGAATGCTGATGGCAGTTATACCGATGCACCGATGGGTTCTTATGCAACGGCGAATGCAACAGCAGCAGCTAAAATTTATTTAAGTGAATAAATAAATCAAAATCATTTGATTCTAAATAGCCTTAGCGAAAATGCAGCAAAAAATAAAGCTGTGTTTTGTGATCTAGGGCCATTTTTTTCTTGAATTTTTAGTCATTTCACCCCATATTGATTTCAATGATTTTCATTTGCTAATCAGATTATTTTTTTATAATAAGAGGATTTCTCAATGATGCGGATTGGTTTGTTCTTGCTAACCAACCTCGCGGTACTGGTTGTAGCTGGCATTATCCTGTCACTCTTCGGTGTCGGTAGTTACCATGGCGCGGGTGGCTTGAATCTAGGCAACCTGTTGGTGATCTGTTTTGTGTTCGGTATGGTGGGATCACTGATTTCCCTGTTCATGTCTAAATGGATGGCGAAAAAAACAACCGGTACTGAACTGATTGACCCAAATGCCCCTCGTAACCAGGCAGAAGCATGGTTATTACAAGAAGTTGCGCAACTTTCTCAGCGCGCTGGCATTAAAATGCCGGAAGTGGGTATTTTCCCATCTTATCAGTCAAATGCCTTTGCAACAGGCTGGAACAAGAACGATGCGCTCGTGTCTGTTTCTACAGGTCTGCTTGAACGCATGAACAAAGATGAACTTCGCGCGGTACTGGCACACGAGATCGGTCACGTTGCCAATGGTGATATGGTGACACTGGCCTTGATTCAAGGTGTAGTCAACGCATTTGTCATGTTCTTTGCCCGCGTAGTTGGCGACTTCGTAGACCGTACTATCTTCGGCCGTGAAGAGGGTGAAGCACCGGGTATTGGCTATTTTGTGATTACCATTGTGCTGGATATCGTATTTGGTATTATGGCTTCAGCGATCGTGCTGTGGTTCTCACGCTACCGTGAGTATCGTGCTGATGAAGCAGGTGCGCGTTTAGCTGGTAAACAGGCCATGATTTCAGCGTTATTACGTTTACAGGCTGAATCAGAAATGCCGGATGCTATGCCGAAAGAAATGAAAGCCTTTGCGATTTCTGCTGGTCAGGAACAAGGTTTTAGTCTGGCGGCACTGTTCCAGACTCACCCAACGATTGAACAACGTGTTGCTGCCTTGCAACAACTCGATTGCCCTTAAGCAACGCATTGATTGCTTGATAGAAAAAAGCCTGCATTTGCAGGCTTTTTTATTAAGTTTAGGTTTATAAACCTTCAGGCTTTAAACCATTGAAAGAGCTGCATTGTGCCCCAGCCAATGGCCATAATTAACAGAATCAAAAAGAAAGTTCCTAAGATATCTGGTAGATGAATCCAGATCCAGGCCACCACAGGATTACGCCAGAAAGCAGATTGCTGTTGTCTGCGTTCCAAACTTTCATGCAGAAATGGATGTACCACATGATGATCGGTACGGATCTGGTATTCGTCCCGGATATGCTGATGCACAATATCCAGTGCCTTACGGCTAGGACGAATAAAAATATCAAATATTGTTCCTGCTACAGGAATAAAGCCGACCACAGCATCCATGACAGCCATTTTCAGGACTGGCTTTAATTTTTCACTTGGCACCCCGATCTGACGGGCTTTATAAATCGCATAACTGGTCAATACAAAACCTGCGATATCTCCCGCTACCGGAATGGTACTCAAAGCAGCATCTGCCCCGACGCCCTGCTTGGTAAATGGAATCCGTACCACCGAATCCATCATATTGGCAAACTTGGCCAGATCCCGCTCCAGACGAATGACATCCCGTTGGCTCAATTTATTTTTTTGTCCGGGATCAGGCATAGGTTCTTCCAGAAATGAAGCTGATGTAATTGAGCATAAAGTATTTTTTCTATTTAAGCTGTAATTGCTAAGTATTTAAAACAATAATTGAGAGGCAATAAACAAGTAAATAATCACCCCGGTGGCATCACAAATTGAAGTCACCAGAGGTGCTGATGCACTGGCTGGGTCCATTTTCAATTTATTGAGAATAAAGGGTAAACTCATGCCGATTAGACATCCCATCAGTACAATACCTAACATACTTAAAGCGAGTACAACAGCGACCATCCAGTCGCCTCGAATATAACCCAGAATTGATACTGCAATGGCCATCGTTCCACCCAGACATAAAGCAACCAGGGACTCACGACCCAGCAGGCTAAACCAGTCCTTAAACTGTACATCACCTGTTGCTAAGGCACGCACCATCAAGGTGGCAGATTGTGAACCAGCATTCCCGCCACTACCCACCAATAATGGCAAGAAAAATACCAGCACAATATGGGTGGAAATAATATCTTCAAAATGGGCAATTCCGATTCCGGAGAGCAGACTGCCAAACACCAGAATGACCAGCCAGAATACCCGTTTTTGATACAATCTGAGAATCGGTGCGGTTTTCAGACTCAGTTCATTCAAAGGCGTCACTGCACCGGATTTTAAAATATCTTCAGTACTTTCTGCCTCTGCAATATCCATGGCATCATCATAGGTAATAATCCCGACCAGCTTCTGGGTCGCGTCGACCACTGGCAAGGCAATAAAATCATAATAGGCCAAGGTACGGGCGACCTGCTCCTGATCCTCATCCACTGTGGCATAGACCACATCTGTGGTCATGACCTCATTAATGGTGGCATCCGGCCGTGCCTGAATAATTTGCCTTAAGGAAATTACGCCGAGCAGATGCTGTTTCTCATCCACGATATAGATCAGATATAAAGTGTCATGATTCCCCGCAATATCACGTAGCGTTTCAATCGCCTCCGTCATGCTCAGTTTGGGAGCAAGCGTGACGAAGTCTGAACTCATTAATGCACCGGCTGTTTCTTCCGGATAAGCATGCAGCTCTCGCAGGGTTTGTAGCGACTGGGTAGATAATTTGCCAAGTAACTGCTGCTGTACTTCACAGGGCATCTGCTTGTATAAATCAATGAAGTCATCGGAATGCATGGCATCCATCAGACTGGCCAGTTGCTCCAGAGGAAATTGATAGGCCAGCTGGATTTGCATGGCCAGTGGTAAGTACTCCAGTACTTCTGCCTGACGTTCCAGCTGCTTGAAATGGTGACAGCGTTCTGCTGGTCCAAGCTCAGACAAAATTCTGGCCTGATCGGCAATATTTAGCTTTTGTAGAAGCTGATGAATATTATTTTCCCCTGTCAGCAGAGTCTCATGTAGTTGCTGTATTTTTTCTTGGTGCTGCATTCCCATACCATCATTCCATGCAGGTATGAAACATACCCGCCCTAGAGTGAGTATTCCTCATTTTCCTGATTGATTTGTATAACTTTATTTGTTGCTTTGACATGAAACAGGTTTCGGATTAACACATATATAAACGGGATAAAGAATAATACCAAAATAGTTGCAAAAATGACCCCGCCCAAAACGCTGGCACCAATTTCCTGACGGCTGATCGCACTGACCCCAGAGGCAAAGATCAAGGGAATCACTCCCGCAGCAAAAGCAATAGAGGTCATGAGAATAGGCCGTAAGCGCAAACTTGCTCCTTCTAAGGCTGCAGCTATGGCTGTTTTTCCTGCTTTCTCTGCCTGTGCAGCAAACTCTACAATCAGAATGGCATTTTTACAGGACAGACCAATCGTCGTCAGCAAGGCAATATGAAAAAAGATATCATTGGCGAAACCAAAGACCCAGCAAAATAAGATGCTGCCGCCTACACCCAATGGAATGGCACTGATCACGGCCGCAGGAATGGTCCAACTTTCATATAAAGCGGTTAAGCACAGGAAAATAAAGGCAATCGAAATCACATACAGGAAAATCGCCTGACCGCTGCTGCGCTTTTCTTCCAATGCGGCTCCGCTCCAGGCCAGATTCACACCTTCCTGGGCATCTACCAATGCTTCAACATCCTGCATGGTTTGACTAGAAAACTTGTCCTTTGGAATCCCAGCATAGACTGGAACAGCGTTATAGCCCATATAGCGGTTAATACTGTTCGGCCCACCCTGCCAATTCAGACTGCTAAACTGGTTAAATGACAGCATTTCACCTTTTTGATTGCGTACATGCCAGAAAGCCAGATCTTCAGGCTTGGAACGGTATTCTGCTTCACCCTGCATAATCACACGTTTAATCTGGCCACGATCAATAAAGTCATTGATGTAAGTTCCACCCCATGCTGCAGCCAAAGTACTGTTTACATTTTGCTGAGGAATGGAATGCTTTAACACACGCTCTGCATCAAGTTTGATATTCAGCTCAGCACTTTCTTTAGGTTGGTCCAGCTGTAGAAATTCAATCGATGATTTGCCTTGGGCACGCGCTTCAATCTGGCCAAATGCCTCCTGTAAAAATTCAGCTCCTTTATAATCCAGGTCTTGCAACCAGAAATCGACTACACGACCATTACTCGACATGGAAGGCGCCATAAAGAAAATTTGGGCATTGGCATGATTGGCAAAGTGTTTCTGTGCTCGATCGACAATAGCAAAGACTGAATCTTCAGGATTTTTGCGCTCAGCCCAGTCTTTTAATACCACAAAGAGCTGCCCACGATACGGGCCTACACCGACGTTGTTGCCGCTATACCAGACACCTACACTCTGAATGCGTTCCGATTCGTGTTTCATCAAATAATCTTGTACTTCACGCCCGACTTTTTCGACTTCTGTACGCGGTGCATTGCCCGGCATGACAATCTGCCCCATAACAAAGCCCATGTCTTCAGTGGGCATCAATCCTTCCGGCAAATGCTTATATACCCAGCCGAAGCCCATTATGCACACACCAAACAGTGCCAACATCGTGAACTTCAGTCGCATGCTTCGAGCTGAAACTTTTTGGTAACCGGCATTGAGCTGATCCATGCCATGGTTAAAGTGCTGTGCCCAGCGAGCCTGATGATGTTTGCGTTTCAATAACTGTGCCGCAAATGTTGGGGTAATCACCAAGGCCACGAATAAAGACAGCAACATCGCAACCACCAAAGTAATGGAAAATTGACGATAAATCACCCCAGTGACGCTGCCAAAGAAAGCCATCGGGATAAATACTGCGGTAAGTACCAGCGTAATACCGACCAGTGCTCCACTCATTTCCTGCATGGACTTTAAGGCAGCCACTTTGGCATCCAGATGTTCGTCCTGCATCAGGCGTTCAATATTTTCCACCACTACAATGGCATCATCGACTAGCAGACCGATGGCTAAGATCAGGGCAAATAAGGTAAAACTATTCAGAGTCATACCCAAGACATACAGCACTGCAAAGGTCGCCAAAACCACAATTGGAATCGTAACGGCCGGAATAATCGTGGCACGCCAGTTTTGCAGGAAGATAAACATCACCACAATAACCAGAATAATGGCTTCAACCAGGGTCTTAGCTACCTGTTCAATTGAGCTGGTAATAAATGGAGTTTTGTCCATGGTCATTTGCAACTGGTAGTGCGGTGGCAAATTGGCCTGAGCGTTTTTTAATACGTCTTGAATCTGTTTGGACACTGCAATGGCATTACTCCGTGGCGCCAAAGTAATCGATAAAGCTGAAGAGAGCTGTCCGTTGGTATAATTAATGTGGTTATAACTTTCTGCACCCAGTTCTACCCGTGCCACATCTTTTAAGTACAGCAATGAACCGGAATCCGTGGTTTTAACAATAATATTCTCAAATTCTTTCACGCTGCTTAAACGTGAACCCGCACTAACCTTGGCATTGAGATATTGATCCTGCATCGTCGGCAAACCACCAATTGCGCCTGAAGCCAATGGTGCGTTCTGGGTTTCAATGGCATTGCGAATATCACTTGGCATCAGGTTAAACTGATGCAACTTATGCGGATTTAGCCAGATCCGCATGGCATAACCTGCACCGTACAGGTCAATTTCCCCTACACCTTCAATACGTGACAAACGCGGTTCGACATGCACCATTAAATAATCTGAAAGTTCGGTGACGCTACTTTGCCCACTCTCATCATATAAGCTTAACAGTGCAAACTGGTCATACCCTGATTTATAAACATTGACTCCGCCTTGTTGCGTCTCTTCAGGTAAGCGGCTCAATACGCCATTCACGGCGTTTTGAACCTGTAACTGGGCTTGATCAAGATCGACCCCTTGCTCAAATTGCAGCGTAAGTTGGGCCCGTCCCACCGAACTGCTGGAATGAAAGGTTTCTAGACCTTCAATGCCTTTTACTGCCTGTTCCAGAATCTGGGTCACCGATTGCTCAACAGTTTCAGCCGATGCACCACGATAACCTGCGGAAACGCCTAAAGCTGGCGTATCCATATTTGGCATATGTTCAATGGGAATTTTTTGAAGTGCAAATACCCCAAGGGCCATCATTAAAATTGCAATGACCGCTGCAAACTTGGGACGATAAATAAAAAAGCGCGACAACATAAATCAGAAATCCCCATCAAATGCATCTTTAGGATGCACACGCCATGAATAGATGATTTCTATAGCAATTTTCACACCATGCTTAAATTTAAGCCAATCTTTACCTTTTTATTTCCGATAAAAAAATCCCCGTTATAACGGGGATTTTAGAATGCTATATTCTCAATTGATATTATGTATGTGATTTCTTCATCGTCATTTGGCGAATTAAAACGTACATAAATGGAATAAAAATTAGCACCAGTATCGTTCCAAAGATCACTCCACCAAAAACACTGATTCCAATCTCACGACGACTGGCTGCACCAGCACCAAAAGCAAAGACCAGTGGCAGAATGCCAGCACCAAAGGCCAGAGATGTCATCAGGATCGGACGCAAGCGTAGCGAAGCACCTTCAAGTGCAGCTTCAACTACCGATTTACCTTTTTCCTGAGCCAATGCCGCAAACTCTACGATTAAAATTGCATTCTTACAGGACAGACCAATCGTGGTCAGCAAAGCAATCTGGAAGTAAATATCATTCGGAAAATCTGCCAGAAAACTAAAAATGATATTCCCGCCTATCCCTAGAGGAATAGCGGACATGACCGCAGTCGGAATCGTCCAGCTTTCATATAAAGCGGCCAGGCACAGGAAAATGAAACCAATCGACACCAGATATAACCAGATTGCCTGATTACTGGATTGTTTTTCCTCAAAGGATAAACCGCTCCAGACCACGTCAATGCCATCCTGTTCTGCCACCAGATTTTCAACATCTTGCATCGCTTCACCAGAACTGGAACCTTTGACCATATCCGCTTCCATTTGCAGCGAGGTATAGCCCATAAAACGGTTGACCACCTCAGGACCACCACTCCAGTCCACCTGAGCGAAATTACTGAAAGGCACCATCTCGTTCAGGTCATTACGTACATGCCATTGCGCCAGATCTTCAGGTTTGGAACGGAATTCTGCATCGCCCTGCATAATCACCCGTTTAATCCGGCCACGATCAATAAAGTCATTAATATAATTACCCCCCCAGGCCGCTGAAAGCGTACTGTTGATTGCGGATGGACTCAGACCATTGGCCATCGCCTGTTTCTGGTCAATATTGACTTTCAGTTCGGCTTTTTCCGGATTGGAACGCTTATCCAGATTTTCAAAGCTACTATATTGAGCTGCTCCAGCCTGCATATTCTGGAACTGCTCTTCCAGATACTGACGGCCATTACCGTTAATATCACGAATCCAGAAATCCAGGCCGTCGGTTTGCCCTAAACCATTCACTGAAGCCGGCATGCTGATATTGACTTGAGCATCGCGGTTACTGCGAAAATGCTTCATAGCACGTTCACGAATCGCCTGCGCAGTATTTTCTTCTCCAACACGGTCATCCCAATGCTTCAAGGCAACAAAACCGGTCGCCAGGTTCTGACCGGTACCTGAGAAGTTACGGCCATAACGTAGCATGACCAAGTCGATATTGTCCTTTTCTTCTTCCAGAAAATACTGACGAATCTGCTCCCCGACCTGAATGGTGTTTTTCATTGGCGCGCCTTCCTGCAGCCGGATTTGCAGATTCAGAATACCCTGGTCTTCACTCGGCAAGAAACTGGTGGGTAAGGCGCGATAAAATAAAGCAAATACGCAGAGCAATCCGGCAAACAGCACCAGACTAATGGCCTTATGTTGTAGAGTGACATTGGAAACTTTCAGATAACGATGCTTCAAACCATCCAGTTTCTGGTTAAACCAACTCGCCCACTTGGCAGGTTTGGGATTCGGTTTCAGAATCAGCGCACAAAGTGCAGGTGTCAGAATCAGTGCGACCATCAGCGACAGAGACATCGCTGCCACGAGCGTAATCGAAAACTGACGATAGATCACTCCGGTTGAGCCACCAAAGAATGCCATGGGAATAAAGACCGCGGTTAACACCAGGGTAATCCCGATCAATGCTCCGCTAATTTCCTGCATGGATTCCAGTGCTGCTTCTTTGGCTGTAAGCTGCTGCTCATGCATCAGACGTTCAACATTCTCCACCACCACAATGGCATCATCGACCAGCAAGCCTATGGCCAGTACTAAGGCAAACAAAGTCAGCGTATTAATACTCAGTCCCAAAACATAAAGTACCGCCATGGTTCCGAGTAAAACTACAGGCACTGTTACAGTCGGAATTAAGGTGGCACGCCAGTTTTGCAGGAAGATAAACATCACAATGACGACCAGAATGACCGCCTCGAACAGTGTTTTAACGACTTCTTTAATCGATTCTTTAACAAACGGGGTATTATCACGCGGATAGGCAATTTTATAGCCTTCCGGCAACTGCTGGGAGAGTCGCTCGATTTCAGCCTTGATCAGACTCGACGTTGCAATTGCATTGGCACCGGAGGCCAGTGAAATGCCCAGACCAGCAGAAGGATAGCCATTGGTAGTGCTATATGACTGATAATTTTCTGCACCCAATTCAACCCGTGCAACATCTTTTAAGTAGATAAAGCTGCCATCCCGGGCAGACTTCACAATAATATTTTCAAATTCTTCGACTGTTTTTAAACGGCTGCCTGATGTGACTTTGGCATTCAGATACTGATCATCGACTGTCGGCAAATCACCAATTGCGCCGGCTGCCACCTGAGTATTCTGTGATTCAATCGCTTGCCGCACATCACTTGGCATCAGATTATACTGTTTTAATTTTGCTGGATTCAACCAGATGCGCATTGCGAACTGTGAACCAAAAACATCGACTTCACCAATGCCATCAATTCGGGAAATATCCTGTTCCAGATGCGTTGTCAAATAATCAGACAGTTCAATATTGCTGCTACGCCGTGACTCATCATACAAACCGATGACCATATGGGTATCGCCAAGAGATTTGAAGACATTCACGCCCTGTCGCTGGACATCATCTGGCAAACGATTGAGAACCCCGTTAATCGCATTTTGAACCTGTACTTGTGCTGTATCTGGATCGGTACCATTTTCAAAACTGATGCTGATCCGGCTTCGACCTGAGGAATCACTGCTGGAGCTGAAATACAGCAAGCGGTCGATACCTTTAATTTGCTGTTCCAGCACCTGGGTCACGCTCTCTTCTACCGTTTCTGCCGATGCCCCGGTATAGGTTGTTGCCACGGTAATGCGAGGCGGTGCAATATCCGGATAACGTTCGACAGGTAAATTCATCACCGCAAAAAGTCCAATGGCCATGACCACAATGGCCAGTACACCTGCAAAAATAGGACGATGAATGAAAAACTTAGACAGCATAAGTCTGAATCACTTTGAATTTAATGAATTATGGAAAGCGTTGCATTATTGAGTCAGCTTAAGGATATTCAGGCAGTGGCCTAGAGAATGCAAGGCTTGATCACAGAAAAATATGTATAAAATTGAATCATGAAGAAAATATGAAGATTTTGCCTTTCATCTAGCTATTTCAACAATTTATAAGGTTATTATTTTTATTTTAGGCATAAAAAAACCCTGCTTGCGCAGGGTTTTTTTAGAATCGATTCAGAGCTGATTAAGCAGAGAATTGGTTCATTGTGTTTTTCGCATCGTCACCCGCTTTAAGCGCGTTGTCACCAGCGAAGATTTCTTTGTGGTCGTCACCGATGTCAGAACCAGCCATTGCTTGGTGTTTCACACAAGCGATACCACCGCGGATTTCTTTACGTTGTACGCCAGCAACATACGCCAACATACCTTCAGAACCAAAGTAACCTTGAGCAAGCTCGTGAGTAGAAAGAGCAGCTGTGTGGTAAGTAGGCAGAGTGATCAAGTGGTGGAACACACCTGCTTCACGAGAAGCGTCTGCTTGGAATGTACGAACTTTTTCGTCAGCTTCAGCAGCCAATTCAGAATCGTCGTACTCAGCGCTCATCAGTTTAGCGCGGTCGTATGCAGATACGTCTTTACCTTCAGCAACCCAACGGTCGTACGCTTGTTGACGGAAGTTCAGTGTCCAGTTGAATGATGGAGAGTTGTTGTAAACAAGTTTCGCATTTGGCACAACTTCACGTACACGGTTAACCATGTGGGCGATTTCAGCTACGTTTGGAGTCGCAGTTTCGATCCAAAGAAGGTCAGCACCGTTTTGTAAGCTAGTGATACAGTCAAGTACAACGCGGTCGATCTGAGTGCCTTCACGGAACTGGTACAAGCCAGAAGCAAGACGTTTAGGACGGTGAAGTTTGCCATCACGTTTGATCAGGATTTCGTCTTCTTGTGCTTCAGAGATGTCAATTTCTTGAGTGTCTAAGTAGCTGATGTATTGAGAAGCGATGTCGCCTGGCTCTTTAACCACTGGGATTTTTTGAGTCAAGTCAGCGCCTTCAGAGTCAGTACGTGCAACGATGATACCATCGTCAAGACCCATTTCAAGGAATGCATAGCGAAGAGCGTGGATTTTCGCGATGAAGTCTTCGTGTGGAACTGTAACTTTACCAGCTTGGTGACCACATTGTTTCGCGTCAGAAACCTGGTTTTCGATTTGAAGTGCACAAGCACCCGCTTCGATCATTTTCTTAGCTAGTAAGTAAGTCGCTTCTTCGTTACCGAAACCAGCGTCGATGTCCGCAATGATTGGCACAACGTGAGTTTGGAAGTTGTCGATTTGTGAAGTGATTTCAGCAGCTTTAGCTGTATCACCAGCGTCTTGAGCTTTTTTAAGTGCGCGGAACAGGTCGTTCAGTTCTTTCGCATCAGCTTGACGTAAGAATGTGTAGATTTCTTCGATCAATGCAGGAACAGAAGTTTTTTCGTGCATAGATTGGTCAGGAAGAGGACCGAATTCTGAACGAAGTGCAGCAACCATCCAGCCAGAAAGGTAGATATAGCGACGTTCAGTTGTACCGAAGTATTTTTTGTTCGCAATCATTTTTTGCTGAGCGATGAAACCGTGCCAGCAGCCTAGTGATTGAGTGTATTTGCTAGAGTCTGCATCATAAGCAGCCATATCACGACGCATAATCGCCGCTGTATATTTAGCAATGTCTAAACCAGTTTTGAAACGGTTTTGAAGTTGCATACGCGCAGCATCTTCAGGACTGATGTCTGCCCAAGTGTTACCGAATTTCGCTTTTAATTCGCGGATTGCATCAATCGCTGTTTGGTATGTAGTCATGATATATTCCTGTATTAATATTAGGATTTTTCTGCAACGAACCGCTCAAATCACACCCTCAATGACTTGTTCAGATTTTCGACGATCCGTTGGGATAGCTAAAGATTAGTGGGCTTCGAAAAATTAATCCAATATTCTGCAAGAATTATCATTATTTATTTAAAAAATATGTAGATGAAAGTCTAATTATATATTGATCAATTTTTCATAAATCATTGTATTTAAAATTTTATTTATATATTTTTCAAATTGGATTTTGCCTAAAACATCAGCAACAAGAACAAAAAAAAATCATTAGACTTAAGTCTTGCAAGACTTTAGCAGCGCCTAATTTCACCAACTTTTGTTTATTTTATGAGCCTTAAAACTTGGAATACTTATTTCAAAGGAATTATTTTTCATTTATTTGTTGAAATATTTTTAATCAAATCTGGCACATTATTTGCTAATTCCCTCTGTTTTTCAGAAATACCTTTCTTTCGTTTTGAAGGCAGCCAGATTTGCTTTCTGCTCTTAAAAATAGAGGAGGATTCAGGCTGGCAAAATCTACGGTGAAAGAGACTTTAAAAAGGTATTTCAGTACAATCAGCTGGGCTTTTTTTCATCAGTTGCGTACACAAGCTATAGTAGTTATGGCATAATCCATATAATTTCATAATTTTATTTTCGGTATTTTTTTTATGAATCTGGAGCGGGTCGATCTTAATCTCCTCATTTATCTTGACGTACTTTTACGTGAAAAAAATGTCACGCGTGCAGCAGAACAACTTGGGGTAACCCAACCTGCGATGAGTAACATTTTACGTCGCTTACGAAATTTATTTAATGATCCCCTCCTGATTCGCTCTTCTGAAGGTATGACTCCAACAGAACGTGCACTAGAACTCCAACCTCGTATCCGCGACGCCTTAGCGGATCTTTCCATGATTCTGGAACCGCGTACTGAATTCCGTCCTTATACTTCAAACCGTGTCTTCCGCATCATGACTTCAGATTATGCTGAAGCCACGCTGGTACCACGCCTGGTGAAAGCATTGCGTTCAGAAGCACCGAATGTGGTGCTCGACTTCTTAACGCCAAGTGATGTGTCCTATCGTGACATGGAACAAGGTAAAGTTGATCTGGCGATTAACCGTTTTAATGAAATTCCGCAAAGCTTCCATCAGGTACTGGTTTGGCGTGATAGTTTTTCTTGCCTTTTAAATAACAAGCATCCGGCTGCGGGTAACCTGAATCTGAAAAGCTATCTCGATGCACAGCATATCTGGGTATCAAAAACCGGTATGGGCGTTGGCTTTGGGGTGAATCCTGAGAAACAGGCAGGTCTCGGCTGGATTGATCAGGCGCTTGAGCGTATTGGCCAAAAACGTAAGATTTCGGTATTTACCCGTCATTATCAGATGCCCGGCCTTTTGGCTGCCAATGTCGATCTTGTAGCAACACTACCGACCCGTATTGCACGTCTGCAAGCCAAAAACCAGAACTTACTCATTAAAGACCCACCATTTTATATTCCTGAGTTTGAATTAAAGATGGCGTGGTGTCCTTTATTGCATCATCACCCCGCCCATCGCTGGTTACGTCAGCTGATTCTGTATGTAGCGCGTCAGATGATCGAAGAAGAAAATCGTGAATTTTTAATGAATAATTCGCAATTTTCACATTATTAAATTGAATATTAGCTAAATTGCTCATTTTTAAGCTTATACTCTAGAGACTTGAGTTGCTTTATTTGTACCTCAAGTCTTTTTTTGTGTTAAAAATATTTTTAGCTAGATCATATTAATCCACAGGTGGATTCGTGAGCCTCTTTCAAAATATCGTGATTATCTTATTACTCATCGCGGGGGCCGGTTTTTTATCATTAACAGAAATCGCGCTTGCAGGTGCTCGTAAGGTCAAATTGAAAATTTTGGCTGAATCGGGAGATATTCGCGCTCAAAAAGTTTTAGATTTACAAGAAAACTCTGCTGACTTTTTTGCAGCTTCCCAAATCGGCTTAAACGCCGTTGCCATTTTAGGCGGTATTTTAGGTGAAGGTGCCTTCCGCCCTTATATCATCAATTTACTTTCCAGATTTTATCAAGGTCCCTGGACTGAAACGATTGCGTTCAGCCTGTCCTTCACTGTAGTCACATCATTATTTATTCTGTTTGCGGACTTGATGCCGAAACGTCTGGCGATGATTGCCCCAGAAAAAATTTCTGTCTCGGTGATTAATCCAATTCAGGTGTTTATTAAAATCTGTAAACCATTGGCTTGGTTCATCAATGCCATTGCGAACCTGTTGTTCCGCTTATTTAAAGTGAATACCATCCGAGATGACAATATTACCTTCGCGGATATTTCTGCGGTAATGGATGCAGGTGCTCAGGCAGGTGTGTTACAGAAACAGGAACATCACTTTATTGAGAATGTGTTTGAGCTTGAAGAACGTAATGTTCCTTCCAGTATGACGACTCGCGAAAATGTGGTGTTCTTTACCTTGAAAGAATCAGAAGCCAGTATTCGTCAAAAACTGGCTGAATTTCCTTATTCCAAGTTTTTGGTTTGTAATGAAAATATCGACGATGTGATTGGATATGTCGACTCCAAAGATATTCTGGTTCGTATTCTGAATAATCAGTCTTTACTTCAGTTAAATGAAAATACCATCCGTACGGTTCTAACCATTCCAGATACACTGACTCTATCTGAATTACTGGATCGCTTCCGTTCAACCAAGGAAAAGTTCGCCGTCGTTATTAATGAATATGCCTTGGTCGTAGGTGTGATTACCCTTTCCGACATTATGATTACCGTGATGGGCGACTGGGTTACTCCCCTGGAAGAAGACCAGCAGATCATTAAGCGTGACAGCAATTCATGGTTGATTGATGGCAGTACGCCCATTGAAGACATCAAACATGCGCTGGAAATTGATGAAATGCCAGATGAAGAGAATTATGAAACTCTGGCTGGTTTTATGATGTTCAAGCTGCGCAAGATTCCACGTCCTGCAGATATTGTGCTACATGCGGGTTATAAGTTTGAAGTTGTCGATGTTGATCATTTCAAGATTGACCAGTTACTGGTTACACGTATGCTAGAAGTGAAAAAGCCACCGACAGAAGAATCAGAATAATCTGGTTCTTCTTCAATTTTTTTAAAACTCGAAAAACAATAATAATGAGACTTTTATGAATATTGCTGCGCTACTCGCCTGTCTGAGTTTTTATTCGGCCTTATATTTATTCTATTTCTTCTTTATGCAAGATCAACAGCCTATATTTCTGATCCTAGCAATTGTGCTCATTTTACTTTCAATCTGGCTGACTCCCTATCCTTATGAACGGCGTCGGCAAGGATTTGATTCGACTTTAAGAATAGGCGAATATTTTTATTATCCACTCATCACCTGGTGGCGGCTGTTTATCTTTCCTGTGCGTTGGCTGCTTTCCCTATTTTATTCTCATTAAAAAAGCACCCGAAGGTGCTTCTTTACATTCAATTCAATTTAGATTTTTGATAAAAGTGCTTCAAGGACTGCCTGATAATGGATCTGGATATCTTCCTGCAAAATTTTGTAGGTATTATCAAATTGCACCATTGGCCAGCCTTCTTTCCAGAATGGGAAAATATTATGTAAGTCATGAGTGACGACCGCATCTTCACGTAGAATCGCCTGTGCAATCTGCGCTAGTACAAAGGCAGTTTCCGCGCCATCAATTGCCAGGTAATCAATACCACGTGCTTTTAAAATACGGATACGGTCTTTCTTATAGCGGATTTTTTTGATTTGTGCTTCATTCAGATTCAGGGCCAGAGAAACTGCTTCAACAAATTTTTCTTCAAATGACTGATTCAATACGACCAGCGCCTGTTTATGCGCTTCCTGACGACCCGCTTTACCACCCTGACGAATAACTTCTTTTGCTTCCGTATCTAGCTCATCATTCTTCATGGTTTGAAGGATGTCTAAAATTTCGATGTCGCTTAGCGTCGCAGGAGATTGATCAGTCATAAACTGTCCCTAAAAAATAAATATGCAATGGACTATTTTCGCATAAATCCTCACTAAAAAATTAAAATCTTTAGCTTCAACTCTAATAATTGCAAAATCCGGATCATCTCTATCATTCTGGCGTAAATTGGCTATAGTAGGCGGCAAGTTTCTTATTTACTTTTTATCATGCAAACCAAACAGATTGATCTTTTATTACAGCAACTTAAACTGCTTTATCCCGCTGCCTTCAAAAGAAATTATCTGTTTTATGGTCAGATCAAGACCAAGGGTATTTTAAGTGATCTCAAGGAACTGATTCCCTGGGTGCTGGCTGCCATGATCTTTGTACCGATTAGCCTGGTTCTCAAAGATGTTTATTCCTCTAAGCTATCAACTGCCCCAGACTTTCAGGCGCAAGCTTATGCAATTCTGACTATTCTGTTATTTCTGATGCTGGTGGTTCCACTAGTGATCAAGCAGATCCGGCACTCTTCTCATTCCCTCTATCAGTTTTTAAGACATACACCGATTAAACTCACTGTAGTCATTGTGCTGGAAGCGCTGAATCTGGTTTTTCTACAAAGCAGTATGACCATGTGGATTCTATTCTTTTTCGGGATCAGTTTTGGTTTTGTACGGTTCTATAAAGAAAATATGTTCCGCCCTGCTACCAATAGCACTGAACAATATCAACTGCAGCAGTTACGTCGCATCTGTTTCTGGGCTTATCAACAAACCTGGAAACTACGTCTGAAATTATTTTTTCATTCCAAGCCGACCTCCCCAAATGAAGAATTGAAAAATCAGCTTCAGCACTATGCGGATTTACATACCCGCTTGTTTAAACTGGAACATGAGCAGTGCAAGAAGATTAAATACATCGATATCGATACTTATCTGGACGAGCACCTGTAAATGTTTTATGAATCACGGCCTGAAATAGAAAATTACATGACTTCTCACGCTTATCATCTAGCACTATGGATTTAATTTTTTAATTTAAACTACTGAATTGCTTGAAAATAAAGCAAACGTATTGAAATTTACTTGCCAAGCTTTATTTCGTCCTCTATTATTGCGCACATGCCCGAGTGGTGAAATCGGTAGACACAGGGGATTTAAAATCCCCCGCCCACAAAGCGTGCCAGTTCGAGTCTGGCCTCGGGCACCATTTTAATTCTGATTAGAATGGTGCAATGAAAATCTCCAGCATTCAGCTGGTTTTTTTTATGCGTGATTATCACCAATAGAATGTGCCCTTCTCATGTCTGCATCCCGTTCTTTTGATCTAGCCAGATTGCAATTACGCCATCCTGATGCATTCTTTTGCAGCCTCAGCTATGGCCGTTATAAATATTTGAACCAGACCACTGATCTCTATCTGTATTTACGTATTGGTATTCTGATCATGATCACAGGATTTTGTTGCCTGTGCTTTTCGCTGCCGTTTTACCCTGACTTTGTGACTTCAAAATATCAGGCGCTTAGTGCAGGTACTATTGTAATGATCGGCATGCTCTATCCTTATATCTGGCGCGCCCAGTTTCAGGCGAAATACAGTTCTGTTCGCTATGCCAAGCGTTTGCAACTCTGCCTGTATATGCAAACCCTGATTGCGATTCTGTCATTTATAAATTATCAGTATTTTCACTCAGCATTTATTACCTTGCCTTGTTTGGCCCTGCTTGCTTTCAGTAGCCTCGTACCGGTTTTAGTTGAGCCCTGCTTTAGAGTTTCGACTCGCAGCACCCTATTGGTACGTTTGCAGAAAATCCGTCAGCTGGCTTACTGGTCTTATCAGCAATCGCAAAGCAAAGAGCCGGAACCGGTGCCTTATCAAAAAGATTTAAAACAGTATTATCTGGATTTGCATCATAGCTGCATGCTGGAAGAGCAGAAATTACTGGATGAAATTCATTATAAAAATTTAAAAGACGTATTTTCAGATTATTAAAAAAAAGCCCTGTTTAACAGGGCTTTTTTTACCATTCGCGATTAACGACCAGTTCTTCCATTTCAATATCAAACAGACCCTGCTCTTGCACGACCATCATCATGGCCTCGGCAATATAGTCTGCGGCAGTATCATCCAGAGAAGAGTCCAGATCTTCAAACTGTGGCTTCATGGCATTAATATCTGCCACAGTCTCATGCGCTAGCTGGTACACGTCCTGATCTGATAAACCGGATTTAGATACTTTGGAAGCAAAGCGTTCGATGTGTTGCTTGATTTCTGCAACCAGAATATCGGGATAATATTCATCATCGAACATAGGGAGAAGTAAATCTGCAAACATTACAGGCACTCTAAAAGATGACAATCTAACTTAAGCGTGCCTTATAGCACATTGCTGTTTAAAAGCCAAACAGCTTGTGTCCTTAGATGTCTTTCAGCCCAGATTTAGGCATTTTGCATAGCTTTCCAGATTTTTATGGCCTCTGCTGTTGCCTTGACATCATGCGCACGAACCATACAGGCACCTTGCTGAATGCTCAGCAAATGCGCCGCAGCCGAACCTACTGCACGTGCTTGTGGTTCTGCACCATTCAGAGCAGCACCAATAAAACGTTTGCGGGATAAAGCAGACAAAATCGGATAGCCCATTTCTGTCAATTTATAAAACTCTTGCAACAGCTTTAAATTTTGCTGGGCATTTTTTGCAAATCCAAAACCAGGATCAATCATGATATGTTCAGCTTTAACACCCACATCTAGAGCATCTTGAACCCGTTGTGACAGTTCCCGAATCACATCCTGAGTCACATCATCATACTGATCCAGATTATTCATCGTAGTCGGCTCACCACGCATATGCATGATGATCACCGGAATATTCAGTTCTGCTGCCGTCTCTAACGCTTGTGGACGAGTGAGCGCGCGTACATCATTCCAGATATGTGCACCCGCTTTCACGGCTGCTTTAATCACTTCTGGCTGTGAAGTATCAATCGAGATGATCACATCATGCTTGGCCAGTTCTTCAACTACAGGCACAACACGACGGATTTCTTCTTCAACTTCCACGACTGATGCACCTGGACGTGTAGATTCACCACCCACATCAATTACGGTGGCACCATCAGCAATCATTTCCAGGGCTTTTACTACTGCCTGATCTTTCTGATTGTGCAGCCCCCCATCGCTAAAGGAATCCGGAGTCACATTTAAAATTCCCATCACATGCGGCTGAGACAAATCCAGTTTCAAATGACCGAAAGTCCAGATCTGTGGTCGTAGTGGCTTCAGCTGCATGGTTCAATCCTAGTTCACAATAACCCCGGTATTGTCTTATGGAAAGATCAATAAAGCAAAGCTCAATCTATTCAATAGCTAGATTTCAAAATAGTTCTTATTGGAATATTGCATCAGCTTGGATTGCAGTAACGCTTTTACATCAACCCATTCGCTTTTTAAAATACTATAGATATAACTATCTCTGAGTGTCACGCCATCTTTACGCAGCATATGACATCTAATGATGCCATCCTGTTTGGCACCCAGAGCTTCAATAGCTTTTTGACTTTTAAGATTCAGATGATCAGTCCGAAAGCCTACCACTTGAGCATTCAGCTCTTCAAATGCATGCTGCAGCAAAAGATATTTACAGACCCGGTTTACATAGGTTCGTTGATAAGGTTTGGCATACCAGGTAAAGCCAATTTCAACACGTGGAATTTCCGGCTTGATATCATGAAAGCTGGTGGTGCCGATTGCTCGGTCTGAAGTTAAATCAATCACGGCAAAAGCCATTCTTTCACCTTTGGACTGCTGTTCAAAAGCTTGGGTAAAGTAGTGTTTAAGTTTATGTAGGTAAGGTACCGAATTATATAACACTTCCCCCAAGTCCCCTTCGGCACATGCATTTTCTAAGTCTGCAAAATGTTCCCAGCTCAGTGGCTCCAAACGTAGCTGATAAATACTGGATTCCAGAACAAGTAAATTCATTCTTATTTTTACTCATTGATTTTTATGAGTTGACTATAGCATTCAACTAGATATGACAAAACAATAGCCATAAAAAAACCACCCGAAGGTGGTTTTAATTGTTAACTTAGTTCGCTGGTAATGGCGGAGGAGTCATTGGACCATCAGTCGGTGTTACATCAATCACTGGATTGTCTGAAACATAAACTTTAGGTGGTTTTGGCTCACGACCTTCCATAATGTCACGAATCTGTTCACGATCAATTGTTTCCCACTCAAGCAGCGCTTTCACCATGGCATGGGCAATATCTTTGTTATTTTCAAGGATATCGCGTGCAACCTTGTATTGCTCATCAATGATGCGACGAACTTCCGCATCCACCTGTTGTTGGGTGGCCTCAGAAATCGTACGGGTACCAATGCTACCCATAAAAGACTGTTGAGAGTCATCTTCATAGACCATGACACCTAACTTGTCCGACATACCATATTTGGTCACCATCGCACGTGCCATTTTAGTTGCACGTTCGAAGTCATTCGAAGCACCAGTCGACATCTGGTTAATGAACACTTCTTCTGCGATACGACCACCAAACAGGATTGAGAGTTCATTTAACATCTTGTCTTTATAATGGCTAGTTTGGTCAAACTCAGGCAACTGCCAGGTTACACCTAATGCCCAGCCACGCGGCATGATGGTCACTTTATGCACAGGGTCTGTACCTGGAAGCATTTCTGCCACAATCGCATGACCTGCTTCATGGTAAGCCGTAGCACGACGTTCTTCTTCACGAAGTACCATCGATTTACGTTCAGGACCCATGTACAGTTTGTCTTTCGCATCTTCAAAGTCATGCATATCGACTGTGTTCTTGTTACGGCGTGCCGCAAATAATGCCGCTTCGTTTACAAGATTGGCCAACTGTGCACCTGAGAAGCCTGGCGTACCACGAGCAAGCACTTTGACATCTACACCAGTAGTAGAAGGAAGTTTCTTCAAGTGTACATTCAGGATTTGCTCACGACCTTTAATATCTGGTAGACCTACCATTACCTGACGGTCGAAACGACCTGGACGAAGTAAGGCTTTATCCAGTACATCAGCACGGTTAGTTGCAGCGATGACAATAATGCCTTCATTGCCTTCGAAACCATCCATTTCTACCAGCATCTGGTTCAGAGTCTGTTCACGTTCATCATGACCACCACCTGTACCTGAACCACGATGACGACCGACTGCATCAATCTCATCAATGAAGATGATACATGGCGCATGACGTTTTGCCTGTTCGAACATGTCACGTACACGTGATGCACCGACACCGACAAACATTTCAACGAAGTCAGAACCTGAGATACTAAAGAATGGAACTTTTGCTTCACCCGCAATGGCTTTAGCCAGCAAGGTTTTACCTGTACCTGGAGGACCCACCATCAGGACGCCCTTAGGAATAGTCGCACCCAGACGTTTGAATTTTGCAGGATCTTTCAGGAAGTCAACGATTTCAACTACTTCCTGTTTTGCTTCATCACAACCCGCCACATCAGTAAATGTTACTTTGATCTGGTCTTCAGATAGCATTTTCGCTTTAGATTTACCAAAGCTCATTGGGCCATTCTTGCCGCCTGCACCGCCACCCATGTTGCGCATAAAGAACATGAATAACAAAATGATTAGAAGCACAGGGAAACTTGCAATCAGCAATTGCATGAGCAAGCCTTGACGTTGAGGCGCTTCACCTTCAACGACCACATTATTTTTAATCAGGCTTGGCATCAGTTCTGGGTCTTGAACTGCCGGGCGAATGCTTTCAAACTCTGAACCGTTTGATTTTTCACCGCGAATTCTTTCGCCATCAATTGTAACTTGTTTAATTTGGCCAGCATTGACCGCGGCAACAAACTCCGAATAGTTCATTGTAGTCGGTTGATTGCGGTCACTGACGTTGCTGAAGATTAACACCAGCACACCCAGTATCACGAGCCACAATACGGCATTCTTAAAAAGATCGCTCAAAGCTTTATTTCCCATTCCAATCTAATTTGATCATGCCCTCGAAGGGTGACCTTAATCAATAAGCTGCAAATCAATTTGCAATAATGTAAAAACCTACAAAATGCACAATTTTTAACGTGTTGGCAAGTAAACTTTATTTCAAAGCCTTCTTGCGTCCCTGTCCGACCAAAAACACTTCTTTCGAACGGGCACGTGATGCAGCAGGTTTAATCGTCTTCAATACATCAAAACTGTTGACGACTTCTTTACGAAATTCATCAAAACCTGAACCCTGGAATACTTTCACTACAAACTGTCCTTTCGGGCCGAGTACCTTGTTGGCAAAATCCAGAGCAAGTTCACATAAATAAATCTGACGTGGTTGATCTACAGCTCTATTACCTGATGTATTGGGGGCCATATCTGAAATTACAACGTCTACTGTGCGTCCGTTTAAAATATTTAACAATTTATCGAATACTTCTTGTTCACGGAAATCGCCCTGCAAGAAAGTCACATCAGGTAGCGCATCCATTTCCAAGATGTCTGATGCAATCACCAGACCTTTATCACCGACCAGTTTTCCGGCAATCTGGGACCAGCTTCCTGGGGCAGCACCCAAGTCCACTACAGTCATGCCGGGTTTGATAATGCCGTATTTTTCCTGAATTTCTAGCAACTTGTACGCAGCACGGGCACGATAACCTTCTTTTTGTGCTTTTTTCACATAAAAGTCATCAAGATGCTCTCTCATCCACGCACGACTACTTTTAGATAACTTTTGGTTGGTAATGCGTGTTGCCATAACTCTCTAAATAAAAAAAACTTCTAATGATTCATTGTACGGGAAAAACACATTTTTTGCAGTATACATGTGTATCTAAATCTGAGTATTCCGGTGTAATTTGCGATTATTTACAAGTGATTATTTCCTGAGAATTTACAGCGTTTATTTTTCGCTTTTGCTATACTAAGCCGTTTTAAAAATCAGGTTATCTCTCATGGCGTCTTTATCTATTCAGGAACGTAAGCGTTTACGTCAAATTGGACATGCATTAAACCCAGTTGTAATGCTTGGTGACAAAGGCTTAACTGAATCTGTAGTTGAAGAGCTAAATCGTGCCCTTAATGATCACGAACTCATTAAAGTAAAAGTGGTGGCTGAAGACCGTGAAGCACGTGCAGCACTCATTGCTGAACTTTCAGAAACTACAGGTGCTGAAGTGGTACAAACTATTGGTAAAATTGCGCTGCTTTACAAGAAAGCTCCAAAGCAAAACCAGAAGTTATCCAATCTTGTCCGTTTTGCCCATCTTTCTAACTAAGTACAGGATTTATGGCCAGTTACGAACTCAGCGCATTTGATCGCCGTTTTCAGGCAATCTCATTGGTCGGTGCCATCGAACAGCAAAATCCATGCAGCTTGAATGTCGGATTTTGGTTGCGTGATCCCAACCAGTACGTGCTGTGGCCAGAAATGGTTACTGCACATCCCCGTCGTGATTTTTTGTGGGAACAGACCTGCTTTGAAATCTTTATCGGGGTTCACGGTGAAGATTATTATCGCGAAATCAATCTTTCCCCTTCTCAGGCCTGGCAAGCCTATCAGTTTGAGGAATATCGCTATCCGGAAGATATGCCGCCACCTGCTGCATACGATATCGAACTGAATCAGCTTAAACGTACCCATTATGGTCTGAATGTCAGTCTGGATCTGACCGAGTTTATGGTTGAACATAAACTTAAATGGGCAGACCTGTTTATTGGTCTGACAGCAGTATTAAAAACCTCACAAGGTGATCAATACTTTGCGATGCAGCACAGCAGCCCAGAAGCAGACTTCCACAATAAACGGGATTGGCTGCATGTCTTTTAATGCAGATTAAAAGCATTTGCTGGATAACAAAGATATTAAAAAACGTGAGCATTAAAGTCTCACGTTTTTTTATGGGCTTTTCCGGCTCATCCGCTCAAAGTTCGCTGTTATAGCTTGAAGAAAATATTTTTCTGTATTTTCTCTACGTAGATTCAGGTCAATATTAAATTGAAATAATTAGCCTGCTCTCAACACTTAGGGCTGGCTATTTTGATAATGATTTAAACGTTATTTAAGCTGATAGACTAAGAGTTCATTTTAATTGTTTTCGACATTTTAGTGATGTAAGCGGTAATTGTCCTGCACTGATTTTACCGCGGCATAAAAAATTACAGTTAACGTGAAGATGATCAGAATAATCGTTCCAAAAGTTAGTCCAAAGAATCCCAGACATAACATCATCACACCGAGATAAAGTGCACGCATCAACCAACTTTCCAGATTAAGCATCATAATCAGCGTCAGTAAACAAAGTACACCTATAAAATAATGCTGCTGCATCGTGACCCCCTTTCATTATTATTGTGAGTCCGTTTTGCTTCAAAAAGACAAAGGAGAACATATCTAGTTCTCCTTTCATGCGATTTAAGTCAGCGTCTTCCCCTAACTCTTCAGCTCAGGGCTTTTTTCTGAACTTTCAGCTTTTACCATGGGTTTGACCTTTTTTAGAACTTCAATGGTACTGTCTTTTGAGCGCTTGAATGTACCAGTCAGATGCTCTTTATGTTTGGTCGAGATCTGGCTGACATCTTCTTTCAGTTCCTTACCCATATTGGATAAGTCTTCAATGACTGCAGTAAATTCGGTTTTGATAAAGCTGGTTAATTCAGTCAGTTCTTTTTGCGAACCAAATAACTGCTCTTTCAAAGTATCGATCCGTTGCAACAGATCCTGTTTCAACTGACGTAACTGCTCCTGCATAGTATCACCCAGCTGTTTCGCTTCGACTTCAAGTTTCTCTTTGCTTTCTTCGATGGTTTCCACCACCTGTTCTTTGGCTTCAGCTGCTACTTTTTCAAGCTGTTCAGTCGTTTCTGAAACCACGGTATTGATCTTTTTCTTGGATTGGGAAGATTTCGCTGCTGTAGTCATGTGTCTTATTCCTATAGTTATATTACGACTCATCCATATTAGTAGTTTTGATAAAAATTAAGATTTGATTTGTTAGACAATTCTTAATTGCTTACATTTTTTTACGTTGTTCGTAAAACAGACTTTCAAGCAAAAAGCAAGCCATTTATCTCATACTTTTGCTGTAAAGCTATTGGACTTGGGGGGTGGTTCTGCGTATAATGCCGTGTTAAGTTCAAGCGAGCAGACATAGGAGGGTAGGTTTAAAAATTAACCTTCCTTTTTTTTCGTCTACTCGCTTTTTTACAGCCTAAATTTCAGGAGCTTTGGTTTGAGCACCCCAGCAATTTTAGCCCTTGCCGACGGAACTATCTTTAAAGGTACTTCAATTGGCGCATCGGGTTGTACGACTGGTGAAGTCGTTTTCAACACTGCCATGACTGGCTATCAAGAAATTTTGACTGATCCTAGTTATGCACAGCAGCTTGTAACGCTAACTTACCCACATATCGGTAACACAGGTTGCAACGAAGAAGACGCTGAATCAGGTCGTATTCATAAAGTATGGGCAAACGGTTTAATTATCCGTGACCTTCCTTTACTACATAGTAACTTCCGTGCGAATCAATCACTCGGTGATTATTTAAAACAGCACAATGTAGTTGCCATTGCTGACATCGACACGCGACGATTAACTCGAATTTTGCGTGATAAAGGTGCACAAAACGGTTGTATCCTTGCGGGTGAAAACATCACTGAAGAAGAAGCAGTCGAAAAAGCACGTGCATTCGGTGGTTTAAGTGGTTTAGACCTTGCGAAAGAATGCTGTGATCCGACCGGTTTCGAATGGACTGAAGGCTCATGGGCACTTGGCAAAGGCTTTACTCAACCTGAACTTAAATTCCATGTGGTTGCATACGACTACGGTGTCAAAACCAACATCTTGCGTATGCTCGCAGACCGCGGCTGTAAATTGACTGTGGTGCCTGCACAAACTCCTGCTGAAAAAGTACTTGCGTTAAATCCAGATGGCATATTCCTGTCAAATGGTCCTGGCGATCCAGCTGCATGTGACTACGCAATTGAAGCTGTAAAAACAATTGTTGAAACAACTGAAATTCCAGTATTTGGTATCTGCTTAGGTCACCAGATTCTTGCTCTTGCATCGGGTGCTAAAACGGTAAAAATGCCGCACGGTCACCATGGCGCTAACCATCCTGTACAGAACATCGAAACTGGTACAGTGATGATTACTTCTCAAAACCACGGCTTCGCAGTGGATGAAAGCACCTTGCCTGCGGTATTGTGTGTGACTCATCGCTCACTGTTTGATGGTACGAACCAAGGTATTCATCGTACAGACAAACCTGCGTTCAGCTTCCAGGGTCACCCTGAAGCAAGCCCTGGTCCACATGACTGCGCACCATTGTTCGATCATTTCATCGAACTTATCGAAGCATCTAAGAAGTAATTAAGGAAGCATCATGGCTAAACGTACTGACATTAAAAGCATCTTGATCATTGGTGCTGGTCCGATCGTCATCGGTCAAGCATGTGAGTTTGACTACTCAGGTGCTCAAGCATGTAAAGCGCTTCGTGAAGAAGGCTACCGCGTTATTCTGGTGAACTCTAACCCAGCGACCATTATGACCGACCCTGCAATGGCAGATGCGACGTATATCGAACCGATTACCTGGCAGACTGTTGCAGCAATCATTGAAAAAGAACGTCCAGATGCTGTGCTTCCAACGATGGGTGGCCAGACTGCACTGAACTGTGCCCTTGCACTGGATGCCAACGGTATTCTTGAAAAATACAACGTTGAACTGATCGGCGCGACCAAAGAAGCGATCGAAAAAGCAGAAGACCGTAAACTGTTTGACGAAGCAATGCGTAAAATTGGTCTGGAATGTCCAAAAGCGGCTATTGCTGAATCTATGGAAGAAGCACTTGAGATTCAAGCGCGCTTCGGTTTCCCTGTAATTATCCGTCCATCATTCACGATGGGTGGTTCAGGCGGTGGTATTGCTTACAACCGTGAAGAATTCCTGGAAATCTGTGAACGTGGTTTCGACCTCTCTCCTACTCACCAGTTACTGATCGATGAATCACTGATTGGCTGGAAAGAGTACGAGATGGAAGTTGTTCGTGACAAAAACGACAACTGTATCATTGTATGTGCGATCGAAAACTTTGACCCAATGGGCGTACACACAGGTGACTCGATCACTGTTGCGCCTGCACAAACACTGACTGATAAAGAATACCAGTTAATGCGTAATGCATCTTTAGCGGTTCTTCGTGAAATCGGTGTTGAAACAGGTGGTTCTAACGTTCAGTTCGGTATTAACCCGAAAGATGGCCGTATGGTAATCATCGAGATGAACCCACGTGTATCGCGTTCATCTGCACTGGCATCTAAAGCCACTGGTTTCCCGATTGCGAAAATCGCAGCGAAACTGGCTGTTGGTTATACCCTTGATGAACTGAAAAATGACATCACTGGCGGTACAACTCCAGCATCGTTCGAACCAGCAATTGACTACGTTGTTACCAAGATTCCACGTTTCAACTTCGAAAAATTCCCGCAAGCTGATGCGACACTAACTACACAGATGAAATCTGTAGGTGAAGTTATGGCGATTGGTCGTAACTTCCAGGAGTCTGTGAACAAAGCACTTCGCGGTCTTGAAGTTGGTGCAACTGGTTTTGATGAAAAAATCGAAGTGGGTACTGAAGGTGCGCGCGAGAAAATTCTTCAAGAACTTAAAGTTCCAGGTCCAGAACGTATCTGGTATGTGGCTGATGCATTCCGTCACGGTTTCACTCTAGACGAAGTATTTGCGGCAACCAACATCGACCGCTGGTTCCTGATCCAGATCGAAGACATCGTTAAAACTGAAGAACAAATCAAATCTTTAGGTTTTGGTGATCTTAACGCTGACAATATCCGTTCATTTAAACGTAAAGGTTTATCTGACCACCGTATTGCCAACCTGATGGGTATTTCACAAAAACAATTCCGTAAGCACCGTTGGAATCTGGGCGTAACTCCAGTCTACAAACGTGTGGATACATGTGCAGCAGAGTTTGAATCTGATACAGCGTACATGTACTCAACTTACGATGAAGAGTGTGAATCTAATCCGTCTAACCGTGACAAAATCATGGTGATTGGTGGCGGTCCTAACCGTATTGGTCAAGGTATCGAATTCGATTACTGCTGTGTACATGCTGCCCTGGCAATGCGTGATGACGGTTATGAAACCATCATGGTGAACTGTAACCCTGAAACGGTTTCAACTGACTATGACACGTCTGATCGTCTGTACTTCGAACCGATTACACTTGAAGACGTTCTTGAAATCGTACGTACTGAAAAGCCGAAAGGTATTATCGTTCAGTACGGCGGTCAGACTCCACTGAAACTGGCTCGTGCTTTGGAAGAAGCTGGTGCGCCAATTATCGGTACATCTCCAGATGCGATTGACCGTGCAGAAGACCGTGAACGTTTCCAACAAATGATTCAACGTCTGCAACTTCGTCAACCGAACAACAGCATCGTAAAATCTGCTGAAGAAGGTATGGCAGAAGCAGCTAAAGTGGGTTATCCACTGGTGGTACGTCCTTCATACGTACTCGGTGGTCGCGCGATGGAAATCGTGTATAACGACGAAGAATTAAAACGCTACTTACGTGATGCTGTACAAGCATCGAATGAAGCGCCTGTTCTTCTGGATCACTTCCTTGATGATGCGATTGAAGTTGACGTGGACTGCGTATCTGACGGTAAAGACGTGGTGATCGGCGGTATTATGCAGCACATTGAACAAGCCGGTATTCACTCTGGTGACTCTGCATGTTCGATTCCTCCATATTCATTGTCTGAAGACGTGCAAAACGAAATGCGTCGTCAAACCATCGCTATGGCTAAAGAGCTTGGCGTTGTGGGCTTGATGAACGTTCAGTTTGCAGTTAAAGGTGATGATGTTTACATTCTGGAAGTGAACCCTCGTGCTTCTCGTACGGTTCCGTTCGTTTCTAAATGTATCGGTGAATCTTTAGCAAAAGTAGCTGCACGTTGTATGGCTGGCCAATCTCTTGAGTCTCAAGGCTTTACCAAAGAGATTATCCCTGCTCACTTCTCTGTGAAAGAAGCAGTATTCCCATTCAACAAATTCCCTGGTGTTGACCCGATCCTTGGCCCTGAAATGAAATCAACAGGCGAAGTAATGGGCGTTGGTAAAACATTTGGTGAAGCGTTCTACAAAGCTGTTCTAGGCTCTAACGATCGTTTACCAGGTCTACCAACTGAAGGCGAAGTGAAACATGCATTCATCTCTGTACGTGATTCTGATAAACCACGTGCGGCAGGTATTGCGAAGCAGCTTGCTGACTTCGGCTTCAAGATTCTTGCGACTGGCGGCACATATGATGTGATTAAAGCTGCAGGTATTGAATGTGAACGTGTAAATAAAGTAACCGAAGGCCGTCCAAACATTGTAGACCGCTTGAAAAATGGTGAAATTCACCTCATTATCAATACCACCGAAGGTAAACAAGCTCAGCAGGATTCATTCTCGATTCGTCGCTCTGCGCTTCAAGGTAAGGTATACCATACCACTACCCTGAATGGTGCTGATGCTGTATGCCAAGCTTTAGCAATTAAATTGCCGATGGATGTATATCGTTTGCAAGATTTAACAGTAGGTTAATTCGTTACTGAGAAGTCCCGTCACCTTCTCGGTGGCGGGCTTTTTTTCATTTATAGACTTTCATTTTTATTACTGAGGGACAACTATGCAACGTTATCCTATGACTCCCGAAGGCAAACTTGCCTTAGAGAAAGAATTACACCAACTGAAAACTGTGGATCGTCCACGTATTACTGCAGCGATTGCAGAGGCACGTGAGCATGGGGATTTAAAAGAAAACGCGGAATATCATGCTGCGCGTGAGCAGCAAGGTTTCTGTGAAGGCCGTATTCAGGACATCGAAGGTAAACTGGGCGCTTGCCAGGTGATTGATGTTAAAGAACTGGAGCAAAACGGTCGTGTAGTTTTTGGTGTCACTGTGACTATTGAGAATCTAGACACTGAAGAACGCAAAACTTACAAAATCGTAGGTGATGATGAAGCAGACTTTAAGATCAACAAGATCTCTGTGAACTCTCCGATCGCGCGTGGCCTGCTGGGTAAAAACGAAGGCGACGATGTGAAAATCGTAACTCCACAAGGTGAAGTTGAATACGAAATCGTAAGCGTTGAATATATCTAATCTTTAAATAGATATTTTAGGCTGTAAGACCCCTCAAATGAGGGGTTTTTTATTGATCCGAGAAATTCCCATCGATTTTATTTTAAGAAGCCAGACGCCAATGCTTCAAATGCCTGTAAAGCCTGAGGTAAGACCTGTGCAGGATGCTCACTAGAAGCCACCCACAATGCTGCATTCATTGCTGCACCATTTAACAAGACTGCCGCAGCAAGTGCATCGACGGGTTTTAATCTACTTTCAGCCAGTAACTGTTCTACACATTCACGTGTTGACTGTAGGCATTTACTTTGACTTGGCCAATGTGCAGGATCTCCTAATACTGCCGGCCCATCACGTAGCACAATCCGTTGAAACTCAGCATTCAAAGCATTTTCAATATAGGTTCGCCCTTCAAGCATCAATCCTTCCCATAGATCATCAGGCTGCTCCAGATGTTGCCCGGCATATTCAGCCATTTCTGAATCAATCTGATCGACCACGGCAGCAAATAAGCCCTTTTTATCTCCAAAATGATGGTATAGCGCACCCCGGGTCAGCCCCGCTTCTGCCGTAAGCTTATCCATGGAAGTGTCCGCATAACCGTATTCAGCAAATGCACGACGTGCGACTTCTATGAGTTTTTTGCGGGTTTCCGCCATTTTTTGTTCACGTACAGACATATATTGTTTCCATCAGTATTGTGAAAATTTTAATTGACATACGCATCGTATGTCAATTATGTTTACATACGTTACGTATGTGAAAACTTAAACAGCTTTCTAAAATACGTATAAATTAAAATTGAGCGAGAATTATCATGACTAGAACTGCAATATTTCCCCAAAATCCCCATGCTTTGTATGAACAGCATGGTTATTCTGCCGCAATCAAATCAGAAGATTTATTATTTGTTTCTGGTCAGGTTGGTAGTCGTGAAGATGGTAGTCCTGAACCTGACTTTGAGAAACAGGTAGAACAAGCCTTTGAAAACTTGGCTGCTACATTGGCAGCAGCTGGCTGTACTTTCGATGATATTGTCGATGTCACCACCTTTCACACCGATCCTGAACAGCAATTTGAGAGTATTATGAAAGTTAAAAACGAGATTTTTACGCAAAGGCCCTATCCGAATTGGACAGCTGTGGGGGTGACCTGGCTGGCAGGTTTTGACTTCGAAATCAAAGTCATTGCGCGTATTCCTCAATCCGCTAAGGCCATGTAAAACTTAATCCTGATCAGGCCAGTTGTTGAATGGGATTGTTCTCCAGCTTAAAGATCAATTCGCTATAATGGCGTATTCCTTATTTTTGTATCCCGGTTATGGCTGAAAAGTTGATTAATTCCCCTGTGAACCATTGGTGTGAGTTCGAATTCATCTCCAAAACCGTGAAGAATCCAAATATTCATATTAAGGGCAATTACAGCTATTACTCAGCTTATTGGGATCAAGGTTTCGAGCGTTGTGTGGTGCGTTATCTGCATGACAAACCAGCCACACCAGAGAAACCAATTGACCAGCTTTATATCGGCAATTTCGTCTGCTTTGGCGCAGAATGCGTAATTATGATGGGTGGCAATCAGTTGCATCGTACTGACTGGATTTCAGCATTTCCGTTCGATACACGCAGTTTTGTACCTGCTGGCGACACAGTCATTGGCGATGGTTGCTGGATTGGCTCGCGCGCCATGATTATGCAAGGCGTGACACTCGGTGAAGGCGTGGTCGTTGCTACAGGTGCAGTCGTGACCAAAGATGTGCCACCTTATGCCATAGTTGGCGGCGTACCTGCGAAAATCATTAAATACCGCTTCCCTGAAAAAGATATAAAAAAACTGCTTTCCCTTAAAATTTATGACATTGATGAAAAGCAGTTTTTAAAAATGCGTGAGCAGTTGCAGACGGATGATGTTACATCGCTACTGCATGCCTTTAACGCACTTGAATAAAAGGGATTAGCGTCAAACTCCGCTGTTTATATTCATCGATTTTATTATTTTTAAGCCAGTTTATATTCAAATAACTTAGATGCCATTCATAATAAGCCAATCCTACATCTCTATAGCTGATTTTAAGTATGGTCGCCTGCTGATCTTCACAATAATTATTCTTTTCATCTTTCATATCTCGGTAGCAGGAGAGTTGATTCTGGTATTGGTAAAAAGGTAAATGCTCAAAGACCAGTTTTGTTTTTCCTTTTGGAAGTAATTGAATAAAATCTACACTTCGCTCACCCCTATCATCACCCAGAGAGTTTGAAATACCGCCATAAACCAAGGCAATGGCATAACTATGCTTATTTAAAGGGTAAAGTGCAGGATGGAGATAAATGATCGACTTATGATCCTCCTGAATTGCAAATACAGGTTGATGCTGATCCAAATCCCAGTGCTCCATAATTCGATATTGCTCACGCTGCTTTACAAGCTGTGTGATTCGTAATTTGTCTTCTATCAAATAATAATATTTATTTTTTGCAATACTGACTGACCAGAGTTGAGCATTCATTTCATGACATTCGGATTCTAATTGTTGGCAAATTTTCCTTATTTCAGTTGCAGAAACATTTTCTTTTTGAAACGGCAATGATTGAATTGAATTTTCAGCAAAAACAGGAAAAGTAATATATAAAATTAAGATGTTTAAGATGATTTTTTTTATCATTATCAATATTCTTGTCATGGTTTTATTTGACCGATTGTAAGGTGTTTCAGCTCTTCCTCCAAGTACAACTCAAAATTAAGCCATAAAAAAACCCACTCAATCGGAGTGGGTTTTTTCAGAATATGGTGGCTATGACGAGACTTGAACTTGTGACCCCCGCATTATGAGTGCGGTGCTCTAACCAACTGAGCTACATAGCCTTAAACTGTGCGCGCATTATGGGTTTTTCTGTTTAGAACGTCAAGCCCATATTGTGCTGATTGATCAAAATTTGGTGAAGTGAGCCGATAAGCCGGGTTCTGTCGAGAACGATCATTCCTCTAGGCGTACAATCACTCATACGCTCAAGCGACCTACCCGGATCCAGCATGGGCCATGCCTAAAGGATCCCTATTTGGTCTTGCTTCCGGTGGGGTTTACCATGCCATGAACTGTTACCAGTCATGCGGTGCGCTCTTACCGCACCCTTTCACCCTTACCTCCGATTCCGATTACTCAGAACCATAATGAAGGCGGTCTACTCTCTGCTGCACTTTCCGTCGGCTCACGCCGCCCAGGCGTTACCTGGCACCTTGCCCTATGAAGCCCGGACTTTCCTCCCCTGCTTCAATCACGGAGATCTCCACAGCAGCGATCGTCTGGCTCACTTCGAGCCGCATAGTACCAAATCTGGCGACTAATTGCTTGATGTTTTTTGAGCAGTCAGTTTTTCATACTTGGCCTGAAGCTCCTCACGCGTCTCGGCATGGTTCGGATCAAGCGGAATACAGTCCACAGGACAGAATAACTGGCACTGTGGTTTATCATGATGCCCGACGCACTCTGTACATAAGTCCGGGTTAATTTCATAGATGACTTCACCCATGAAAATTGCCTCATTCGGACAGACAGGCTCACAGACATCACAATTGATACATTCATCGGTGATATATAAAGACACTCTACCAACCTTGTTGAAGTTTACGCTCGAAGGCTTCAACCACGTTTGGCGGAACAAACTTGGTCACATCACCTCTTAAACGAGCAATTTCACGCACCAATGTGGATGAAATAAAAGAATATTGCTCTGAAGGGGTTAAAAATACCGCTTCAAAATGAGAATCCAGTTGACGATTCATGTTGGCCAGCTGGAATTCATACTCAAAATCAGACACTGCACGTAAACCACGCAATACCGCTGTCGCATTCTGCTCGCGGAAGAAGTTCACCAACAGGCCATCAAATCCTACAAATTCAACATTGTTCAAATGGCTTAATGACGTTTTGGCCAGTTCAACTCGTTCTTCCAGACTAAATACCGGGTTTTTATGATGTCCGATTGCAATCGCAACTACAACTTCATCAAACATCTTTGCTGCGCGGGTCACCAAATCAATATGGCCATTGGTGATCGGATCAAAAGTTCCCGGATAAATTACACGAGTTTTAGTCATCCATTTGTACTCTGTTTATTGTGTAAGTTTCCATTTTAACAAAATCTTCATTTTTTAGTGAAGAAACTCCATCAATTTAAACACTTCAACTCAATAAAAGTTACGGTACAATAGCTACAACTTTGGAAGTGTCTGATTATGGCGAAAGCAACTGTAGTTAAAAAAAATAACGGCGGAACGATTGCTCTGAACAAACGTGCCCGTCACGATTATTTTATTGAAGAAAAATTTGAAGCTGGACTTTCCTTGCAAGGCTGGGAAGTAAAATCCCTGCGTGCCGGTCGTATGAGTATTGTGGAGAGCTATATCACCTTTAAAAATGGTGAAGCCTTCCTGTTCGGCGCACAGATTCAACCTTTACTGAGTGCATCTACCCATGTTGTCCCTGAAGCGACGCGTACCCGTAAACTGCTGCTGAAACGCCGTGAAATTGAAAAACTCATGGGCGCGATCAACCAGAAAGGTTATTCCTGTGTACCATTGGCCTGTTACTGGAAAGGCCCGCATGCCAAGCTGGAAATTGCGTTAGTAAAAGGTAAACAGTTACACGACAAACGTGCATCTGAGAAAGACCGTGATTGGCAACGTGATAAAGCGCGTATTTTCCATAAATAATACCAGCAATAAAAAACCTCCAACTAATGGAGGTTTTTTTATGGATCGAATTAGGCTTTCAGATTCAGACGCGCTAGGGTCAAGGCAATATATTCCCCAAACCAGATCGCGGTTTGTAAATCCCCTTCCGGTGGTGTCACTTCAACAGGTGCATTGTCAGATTGGGTCATGAGGCCCAGAAAGCTCGACATGCGATTCAGATCTGTAGTGGAACGACCTGTCGGCATCAACGGTAGACCTGACCACAACATGCCATGTTGCATCGCGAACAGATTAATCTGCTGCAAGACAGCCAGCTTGTCCCCACTTAAGCCACCACCATTGGTAAAGGCTGCTGCCAGCTTGCCTTGCCAGCTACGTGCCAGCCAGCGCTTGGACGACTGCTCCATAAATAACTTCATGGCAGAAGTCAGACTACCCATATAGGTCGGACAGCCAAATACAATTGCATCGGCAGCGTCCAATACCTCCCAATCCACCTGTTCCACATTCATCATATGCACCTGGACACCAGTTTTTTGTGCGCCTTCGGCAATGAAGTTTGCCACTTTAGCCGTGTGTCCATAAGGACTGTGATAAACAATCGCAACAGATTGGGAAGATAGGGACATAACAATCAAAAACCAAGAATTTCAATCAAGTTTAACATTTTCATGCCATAAACACGAATGTTGCCATGCGTCCGGTTTTGGCTTCACGGCGATAGGAAAAATATTCATCCGCCTGACGATATGAACACTGATCGCCACCTAAAACAGTCTCAACACCCTGCTGCTGCAAGATGTAACGCGCAATTGCATACAGATCCGCATAGTATTTCCCGGCCTGTTCCCCTGCCTGAAATGCACTGTCCAGTTCAGGATATTTAGAACAGAAAGCTTCTTTTACTTCTGCGCCAATTTCAAAACAAGGCTGGCTGATCGCTGCACCAAGCCACGCCCAGGTTGGCTGGGTCTGCATCGCGGCAATGGTATTTTCAACGATACCGCCTGCCAGCCCACGCCAGCCAGCATGCAGATTGGCCACTTCAGTACCTTCAGCATTACCCAGCACTACCGGCAAGCAGTCTGCCGTCATCATCATTAAGGCATGAGCTTTGCGCTGTGTCACCAGACCATCACCGACCAATGCCTTAAAAGGCATCTGCTCATTGATAGTATGACAAATGGTGCTATGCGTCTGTGTCATCCAGGTAATTTTGTCCACGCCAAAAGGCTGGAAATCTTTCAACAGCTGAATGCGATGCTTCTGTACACGCGCAGCATCATCATTGACATGCAAAGCCAGGTTAAAGCCCGCTAGCTCTGGCTGGGCTGATGGCTGTACCTGTTCATGATAAACACGGGTCTGACCTACATAAACACCTTGAGGCAAACCTTGTACAAATTGCATGTCGCTTCCCTTTTTTTAATGACAGCTAATAGAATGAAAAATTAATAGGCCTTGTTTTCGCTACGCAGCACTTCAACCAGATTGGCGAAGTCTTCTGGCCACGGCGCATTAAAGATCATTTCTTCTTTGGTACGTGGATGTTTCAGGCCTAGAGTCGCTGCATGCAGTGCCTGACGTTTAAAACCACGCAAGGTGTCATCCAGCAATTGCGAAGCACCGGCTGGCATACGCACACGTGGCATATAGACCTGATCACCCACCAGACCATAGCCCAGGTAGCTAAAGTGCACACGAATCTGGTGCGTACGACCGGTTTCCAGACGTGCCTGAATACGGGTGAAATGCTGGAAGCGTTCTTTCACATTGTAGTGCGTCACCGCTTCCTTACCGCCTGGCAGGACTGCCATTTTCACACGATCCACTGGATGACGTTTAATCGGTTCATCAATGGTACCGCCAGCAATGATGTTGCCATAGACGATCAGGTCATACACACGGTAGACGGTCTTTTTCTCAAGCTGTTTGCTAAGCGCAAACTGCGCTTCCAGATTTTTAGCAACAACCAATAGACCACTGGTGTCTTTATCAATCCGGTGTACTAAACCTGCACGCGCCAGTTCAGAAGATTTCGGATAATGATGCAGCAAAGCATTGACCAGTGTACCAGTCATATTACCTGCACCCGGATGCACCACCATGCCCACTGGTTTGTTAATGACAATAATGTCATCATCTTCATAGACGATATCCAGTGGAATATCTTCAGGCAGGCTACGGGTTTGTGCCTCCAGTTCAACGTTTAAAGTCAGGGTTTCAAAGCCGTCACTTTTAAATTTCGGCTTAACTGGTTGACCATTCACTAATAAATTGCCGTCTTTGATCCATTGCTTGAGCTTTTCTCGAGAAAAATCGCTCCAGACCATGGCCGCAATCTGGTCGATACGTTGCCCGATATAACTTTCATCCAATTGAAATTGCAACGATAAACGTGTTGCAGTTGCGTCTGAAGTATGGTTATCTGCATCCTCAGAATCTTCAAGTAAATTGAAATCAGTATCAGGGATATTAGAATTGGAAGATTGTGCTTGACTCATTTGCTCATTCAGACAAAAGTGGTTTAATAGTGCAATTGTAGCTCATTGCCCGTATTAACAGAGGAATTTTTATGTCGCTACCACATTATAAAATGACAATGCTTGCTGTGACGTTAGGCATTGCATCGGCAATGGTAGGCTGTAGCAGTAATCCAAAAAAAGAAGTCGTGGACAAAGGTCCAGAATCTAGCGAACAGGTTTATATCCAAAAAGCACAGAATGCGCTAGATCGCAAACAATATACTGATGCAGCAAAACAGCTCGAAGCACTGGAAACCTATTATCCAACCAGCCAGTATGCACCGCAGGCGCAACTGGAACTGCTATATGTCAAATTCCAGCAAAAAGATTATGAAGGTGCAGTCGCACTGGCAGAACGCTTTATCCGTCTGAATCCGCAACATCCAAATGTCGACTATGCTTACTATGTTCGTGGCGTAGCGAATATGGAGCAGAACTATAATGGCCTGCTGCGTTATACCTCATTAAAACAGTCACACCGTGATGTGAGCTACCTGAAAGTGGCTTACCAGAATTTTGTCGATTTCATTCGCCGCTATCCATCAAGTACCTATGCTGTAGACGCTGCACAGCGTATGAAGTTTATCGGTCAGGAACTGGCAGAAAGCGAAATGAATGCGGCCCGTTTCAATATCAAGCGTAAAGCATATTTGGCTGCTGTTGAACGTGGTTTATGGGTAATTGAACACTATCCACAGACTCCACAGATTCCAGAAGCGCTGGCAACCGTTGCTTATGGCTATGACAAGCTGGGTGACAAAGCCACAGCACAGCAATATATCGAAGTACTGAAACTGAACTATCCAGGTCTGGTGAATGCTGATGGTACTGTGAACCTGCGTGCAGCACGTAGTGAAGGCAGTTTCTTCAACCGTGCGACTTTGGGTATTTTCGGTAAAGAAGCCAAAACTGTGACCGATACGTCTAGCCAGTCGGCTGAACCACAGGCAGAGAAACGCAGTCTGACCAATCGCATGACTTTTGGTTTACTCGATCGTCCTAAAACTAATGAAACTAAGCTCCCTGAACCGACTGCTGAATAAGCCGACTGTTACAGGTGCATTTTTGCAAAGGGCAAGTTATCATACTTGCCCTTTTGCATTTTCTGAGCAATGCTTGAACAAATTGTGCAAACAGGTTATACCAATTAATTCATTTATAGCGTTGGATGAATCATCCTACTCTTAATTTTCAATGATTTAACACCTAAATAACGCAGCACGAGAAGCTTAGCAAACCATGGCCATTCCTCAGCATACGATTGATCAGATTCTCGATCGCACCGATATTGTCGATGTGATTGGTCAATACGTGAAACTAAAAAAAACTGGCCGTACCTATTCGGGTTGTTGCCCTTTCCATCAGGAAAAATCTCCTTCTTTTCACGTCTATCGTGACAAGCAGTATTTCCACTGCTTTGGCTGTCAGGCCAACGGCAATGCCATCCGCTTTTTAATGGATATTGGCAGCCGCAATTTCATTGAAGTGATGAAAGACCTCTCTAGCCAGACCGGAATTGAACTGCCTAAAGACAATAAAGATTCCAATCGCTTAAAATACAAACGCGAAGCCAAACCAAAACCGGTTGCTACGCCACCAGTAAAAACTGCGGATACATCTACAAATCCAGTATCAGAACAACCTGCTTATTTTGATCCATTTGCTGAAATTCAGGCACCTGAAGCTGAATTTTATACAGATGATCCTTTTGCCGCTTTTGAGCAAATGCCTACAGCAGAAGCACAAGCAGATGGCAACTTATACGACCTGCTGGAGAATATCACGCAGTTTTATGAGCGCCAATTACCCAATAGTCCAAGTGCCCAGCAGTATTTTAAACAGCGTGGTCTGACCGCAGAAACGATTGCCTACTGGCGACTCGGGTATGCACCGGAAGACTGGCAACATCTGGAAAAAGCCTTTCCGCAGGATATTGAAGGTCTCAAACTTTTAGGCCTGATTCGTACTAGCGATAGTGGCCGGGATTTTGACCTGCTCCGTGATCGGGTCATCTTCCCGATTCGTGATAGCAAAGGTCGCGTGGTTGGTTTTGGTGGTCGTGCACTGAATGACGAGATCAAACCGAAATACATCAACTCACCCGATTCAGAAGTTTTCCATAAAAACCAGTTACTATATGGCCTGTATGAAGGTCGCAAGCAGAAAGCTCAAGACTGGCTGATGGTGGAAGGCTATATGGATGTCATTGCCTTGCAGCAATATGGCATTCATGGTGCAGTAGCTACTTTGGGAACAGCAAGTAATACTGATCACCTAAATATTCTGTTCAAGCAGAATAACCGGATTACCATTGCTTTTGATGGTGATGCGGCCGGACAAAAGGCTGCACGCCGTACTCTGGAAATTGCTCTACCCTTACTGAATGATGGGCGTGAGCTCAAATTCTTTGTCCTGCCGAATGACCATGATCCAGACTCCCTGATTCGTCGTGAAGGCATTGAAAATTTCCGACGTCTGCTGGATCAGGCACCGCTACTCTCTGACTTTGTCTTTGCTCATCTTACCCAGAATCACGACATTGCAACGCCTGAAGGTAAAAGTCAGGTGATGGGAGAGCTACGTCAGCTAACCGAATTATTGCCAAAAGCTGGCTCATTCCGTTATCTACTACAGCAGTTCTTTCGGGAAAAACTCGGTTTTAGCCGCAAATGGCAACCCAAAGTCAATAATGACGCCTCTCTAAGCTTTAGCACCAAAATTGATGCCGAAGAGTATGTCATTGCGATTCTGTTGAATCATCCATATCTGTATATTCATTTTGAACCATTACGCGCACTGGTCAGTGAAGATCAGCTGTTGTTCAAGATTCTGAATATATTTAATGTGATTTTTGATGAATTGCCGGATGATCCGGAATTGTCGACCTATTATGTACTCGGTGCCTGTGCTGCACATCATCATGAGTTACAGCATATCCTGCAACATGCAAATGTCAGTGATTACACCTCTTCTCCTGAGCAGGCAGACAAACTGGCGGCAGACTTCTCGATCAAGCTGCAATATCAGTGTCTACAACACAAATTAAAATCGAAAAAGTTTAGTAGCATCGCGGAGATGAAAAATCTCAAGATGCGGATTTATGAAATTGATAAAAAACGTTCCATGACCTTACTCGAAGATTAAAAATCATGAAAATAAAAAAGGCGTTTATTTTAAACGCCTTTTAAATATCGGAAAGTTATCCCGACATCATCTTAATGTTTAACCTTACGGCGATGCTGAACCACGTCCTGCAAACTGTTCTGTAGCATTTCAAAATAGCTTGGATCTTCAGCTTTGGCAGCTTCACGCAGCATGATTGAGGTCGGATGCAGAAGTTTTTGGGTCAAACGATGCGAAAATTCGGCCAATACTGTTTCAGCACTTTCACCTTTGGCAATACGTTGCATAGCAGTTGCCAGTTCTTCCTGACGTAAGCTTTCCCCATAATCCCGGTAAGCATGAATCGTACTACCCGCCTCACTCACCTTCTGCTGGGTGATCAACTCAGTCGCCAGTTGATTGACCATCACTTCCGCTTCGACCGCTGCCTGACGACGCTGCGCCAGGTTTTCATCAATCACGCTTTGCAGATCGTCCACGCCATAGAGATAAACTCCATCCAGCTTTTCAACTTTTGGATCAATATCACGCGGTACAGCCAGATCGACCAACAGCATTTGCTGGTAACGGCGCTTCTTTAAGGCAGCTTTGACATCCGGATAGTGAATGACTTGATGCAAACTACCGGTACAACTGGAAATCACATCTGCACGATGCAAGTTTGCTGCCAGCTGATCAAAATCAATAATCTCGACTTCTGCACGGTGGGCAATTTCATGCGCCAGATTCTCTGCACGAGCACGAGTTCGGTTACAGATAATGATTTTTCTGACGCCCATTTCTGCCAGATGTTTGGCCACCAGACTGTTCATTTCCCCGGCTGCCACGACCATTACAGTTAACTGCTCAGGTCGGCTAAATACTTGCAATGCTAATTGTGCGACTGCATAGCCCATCGATACTGCATGACTGCCGACTGCTGTTTCCGAGCGCACACGCTTGGCCGCATAAAAGGCATATTCAAAGATACGATTCAGGTTTTGCGAAACGGTTTTAGATTCTTTGGCAAGAGAGAGTGCGGTTTTGACCTGTCCCAGAATCTGCGGTTCACCAAGCATCAGGGAGTCGAGACCACTGGCGACACGCATCAGATGAGTGACGGCTTGCGCATTCTCATAGCGATAAACATGATTCTGTAATTGCTTGGGATCAATACCATTGGTCTGGGCGAGCCAGTTTAGCACCATGTCGACATTGTCCGACATCGCGTAAACTTCGGTCCGGTTACATGTAGACACCACCACCATATCATTCAGTACAGGGTGCTGGCTTTGCTCGGCAAGTAAAATGCTTAACTTTTCAGGGTTAAAAGCAATCTTTTCGCGCAGCTCTACAGAGGCAGTTTGATGGTTGACACCCAATGCAAAGAAAGACATATCAGGTCATCATTTCACTAAATTTATGCTATTGTGCAACATCGGTGTCATAAAAAGCATTACTTGGATAAAGAAAAATTGCGTCTAACAACTAGCCGTATAAACGGCCCTACCATTAAGCAATATTCTACCACATTCTTGCTGGTGGTTAGCATGGCTTCAACTGCTCATCTTTATGCAGCAGAAGCAGTTTACCATGCAAATCAAAATTATGATGCGATAAAACAAAGTATGATAGCCGAGTTCGCACTCGCCTATCGCGATATTCCAAACGCTTTACACAACTATACTGTGCTGGCCATTAAAAGCAATTCCACCGCGGTTAAACAGCGCGCACTCAATATCGCCCTCGAACATGAAGACCTGAATGCAGCGCTGGATATTTCTACCCACTGGGTCGTTCAAGAACCACAGGATGTGCCGGCATTATTCTATCTGGCGCATATTGCCTTAAAAGCGCATGAGTACGAACTGGCGGCAGAAACGCTGGAAAAGATCCTGAAAATTGATGATAACGCCGATCTAGAAGAAATTCTGGCCGGGATTGCCCCGGATGAGCCGGATGACCGTGAATATTTAATTCAGGCTCTAAGTACTAGCAAAGCCAAAGACAATCCTTCGATTCTGGTGCTGGTCGCCGGTTTGGAAGCACAAAAAGGTCAGCTAGAACAGGCTCTCAATACCATCAACCGCGCCTTAAAAAAACGTCCAAAGTCGACTGGTTATATCCTGATGAAAGCCAATCTGTTGGCGGCATTGGGTGATGATGCGGAAACGCTGAAATGGTACGAGAAAGCCAGTCGCAAACATCGCAATAACATGGATATACGTCTGGCTGAGGTTAAATACCTGATCAAGCTAAATGAAGCTGAAAAGGCCTTACAGAAACTAGAAACGATCCTGAAAAAATCACCACAACACGAAGAAGCACTGTTTATTGCCGGTCTGACCAGTATTGACCTGCAACAATATGAACGAGCTGAAAAATACCTGGTTGAGCTCCGTTATTCGGCTCAGTACCAGAATGAAGCCTATTACTATCTGGCGGTCAATGCAGAACGCAAACAGCATTATGAAACCGCCAAGGCGTATTACCGCCTGGTGGATGGCAGCCTGTATACGGTCTCACGACGCAATATCATTGCGATCTTTGCCGAGCAGGATAAATTGCATGATGCGCTGCGCTTTCTGACTCAGGAACGGGTCAATTATCCGCAACATGCCAGTTTCCTGTATCTGGCTCAAGCGGATATTCTGAAACGCATGAACAATAAGAACGCAGCGATCCGAATTCTGGAGGAAGCCAGCAAAAACCTGCCGGATGATCCGGAACTGGTCTACGCTCAAGTCTTGTTATTAGATCCGCATGAAGACCGTGATCAACTGGATCAGCTGTTAAAAACCCTGCTTAAAATCGAACCGAATAGCCCAACCTATCTGAATGCTTATGCCTACACACTGGCGCGACAAAATCGCCGTCTGGATGAAGCACGGCGCTATGCTGAACAGGCACTGGAATATGCGCCAGAACAGGCTTCTATTCTGGATACCTATGGCTATATCTGTTATTTGCAAAATGACTTTGCCACGGCTGCCCAAGTGCTGCTTAAAGCCTATGAACTGAATCCAAGTGCGAAAATTGGCGTCCGTTATGCACGTTCGCTTTATATGAAAGGTGATCTACAACAATTCCATCAAGTGTTACAACAATTACAACAAAACCATCCAAATGACCCAGAATTAAACCAACTTAATTCGCTATTGTTAGCACCACAATCCTGAACGAGTCCATTCTTTTATGCGCAACATAAGTACTTTAGGCTGCTGTTTCCTTGCTTCTACTGCCCTGTTCATGAGTGGCTGTCAGCAGATGGTTCAGCAAAAAGCGCCTGTCACGCCATCGGTACAGGCTGAAAACCAGTTCCAGCTGCAAGGTAAAATCGGGGTACGTACACCTCAGCAAAGCGGTAGCGCCTTTTTTACCTGGGTGCAGCAGCAGGAAGAATTTGATATTGAACTGACTGGTATCCTAGGTGCCGGAAAAACCCAGATTTCAGGCACTCCTGGCCAAGTGACTTTGAATAGTGCCAAAACCGGCCTGATCAAGGCAGCAACGGCAGAAGAATTACTGCAACATGCAACCGGCTGGCAGGCACCCATCAGTCATTTAGTCGATTGGGTACAGGCGCGTCCTGCGACGCAATCTGCCCAGATCCAGAAAGACAGCTCACAGCGTATCAGCCAGATTATTGAACAAGGCTGGACGGTAGACCTCAGTTATAACCAGCAGGCAACTGTTCCAAACCGCTTGATTTTAAAGCAGTCGCTTGAGAATGGGGGTGAAAACCGTATTACAATGGTGATTCAAAACCGTTAACTGGTCTGATGCAAGCCTATGATGATTCGTGTTCCCTCACCTGCAAAACTGAATTTGTTTCTCCATATCACCGGTCGCCGTCCGGATGGTTATCACGAGCTGCAAAGTATCTTTCAGTTGATAGATTTGTGTGACTGGCTAGAGTTTGAGCAAACAGATGATCAGCAGATTCAGATTGAAGGTCTAGCCTCAGTCGATTTGGAACAGAATCTCATCTATCGTGCAGCGCAGATTTTGCAGCCTTATGCCAAAACGCCTTCTGGTCTGATCATTCGACTAGAGAAGAATATTCCCATGGGTGCAGGTCTTGGTGGTGGCTCATCCAATGCAGCAACGACCTTGATTGTGCTGAATCAGTTATGGCATTGTGGCTTAAATTCTGAGCAACTGGCAGAGCTCGGCGTCAAGCTGGGCGCGGATGTGCCTATTTTTATTCATGGTCACAATGCTTGGGCTGAAGGTATTGGTGAACACTTAACATTCATAGACTTAGATCAAAAACAGTTCATTGTGTTAAAACCTGACTGTTTTATCAGCACTCAACAGCTTTTTTCACAAAAAACGTTGACAAGAGACACGAAGCCCTCTAAATTTTGCGCCTATCAGATAAAGCCATCTGATTTCGGAAATAACTTTGAGCCAGTGGCACGAAGCCTATATCCAGAAGTCGATGAGGCGATGCAATATCTCGATCAATTCGGTGTTGCAAAGCTTACAGGTACAGGTGCTTGTGTTTTTATCGAAGTGACTGATGATATGAATGTGACCGACATTCTTGAGAATGCACCATGTAAATCTTACCTGGTGAACAGTCTGCAAGAATCGCCATTACGTCATTTCAAGGTTCAATAGGGGTATCGCCAAGTGGTAAGGCACCGGGTTTTGATCTCGGCATCCGTTGGTTCGAATCCAGCTACCCCTGCCATTATTCACCTGTAGATGTACTGTATTAGGGGTATCGCCAAGTGGTAAGGCACCGGGTTTTGATCCCGGCATCCGTTGGTTCGAATCCAGCTACCCCTGCCATCTTACAGTTCATCAAATCTAGGGGCGTCGCCAAGTGGTAAGGCACCGGGTTTTGATCTCGGCATCCGTTGGTTCGAATCCAGCCGCCCCTGCCATTTTCTCGAAAAAAGACAGAACATCATTTGCTGTAAGACTGTTAATTTACCTTGACACAATACCGCAAAAATATTAAAGTTCTGCCGCATTAGGGGTATCGCCAAGTGGTAAGGCACCGGGTTTTGATCCCGGCATTCGTTGGTTCGAATCCAGCTACCCCTGCCATCTACTTCCATACATACCAACCGCCAAGGGTGCTTCATGCCCAATCTTGTCGTTTTTAGTGGAACCGCGCATCCACAATTCGCTCAAAAAGTCGTAAGTCACTTACATATTCCTCTAGGCGCTGCCTCTGTAGGCCAGTTCTCTGATGGCGAAATCGCTGTTGAGATCACTGAAAATGTTCGTGGTAAAGACGTATTCATCGTACAACCTACTTGTGCACCGACCAACGATAACCTGATGGAAATCCTGGTCATGGCTGACGCGTTACGCCGTGCAAGTGCTGGTCGTATTACTGCCGTGATTCCTTACTTCGGTTATGCCCGTCAAGACCGTCGTCCCCGTTCAAGCCGTGTGCCGATTACTGCAAAAGTTGTTGCAGATATGCTGACCACTGTAGGTATTGACCGTGTGGTGATGATTGACCTTCACGCTGACCAGATCCAAGGTTTCTTCGATATTCCTGTAGACAACATCTACGGTACGCCAGCCCTGCTTGCTGACTTACGCCAACAACAGCATCATAACCTGATGGTTGTTTCTCCTGACGTAGGTGGTGTAGTTCGTGCTCGTGCTGTTGCGAAACAGATGGGTGATATCGACCTGGCGATCATCGATAAACGTCGTCAAAAAGCGAATGAATCACAAGTTATGCATTTGATTGGTGATGTGAAAGATCGTGACTGTGTGATCGTTGATGACATGGTGGATACTGCTGGTACGCTTTGTAAAGCTGCTGATGCGTTGAAAACTTTCGGTGCCCGCAAAGTAGTTGCTTACGCGACTCACCCAGTATTATCTGGTAAAGCACTTGAAAATCTGAAAAATTCTGTGATCGATGAGTTGGTAGTTACTGACACCATCCCTCTTTCAGAAGAAGCTTTAGCTCTTGGCAAGATTCGCCAGGTTTCAGTTGCAAGCATGGTTGCTGAAACAATTCGTCGTATCAACAACGAAGAATCTATTAGCGCAATGTTCGATTCTTATCTATAATAGTGCGCTGAATTTCCAAAGCCCTGCCATTTGGCGGGGCTTTCTATCACCGGATCGGTCGCAGGTCCGGTTCATTTAAAACTTAAATAGGATGTCTATCATGGCAAACTTCGTATTAAACGCAGAAGCACGTGAAGTAGCACAACAAGGGAAAGGTTCGAGCCGCCGCCTTCGTCATGCTGCTAAAGTTCCAGCGATCATCTATGGTGGCGAAGCTGCTCCTGTAGCTGTTTCTCTTGAACTTCGTCAGCTTGTTAAATTCTTAGAAAGCAACTCATTCTTCGAAGAAGTAATCGAAATTGATGTAAACGGTAAAGTTGAAAGCGTTAAAATCCAAGCGTTACAACGTCACCCAGCTAAAAACACTCCAATGCACGCTGACTTCAAACGCGCATAAGTGTTAATGGTGTAGATTAGTGTCAAATATTTCACTGATTGTAGGTTTGGGCAACCCAGGTTCTGAGTATGCTCAAACCCGCCATAATGCAGGCTTCTGGTTTGTAGAACGCCTTGCAGATCAATATGGCATTAGCCTTAAAAAAGACCCTAAATTCAATGGATTCAGCGGTCGTGGCAATATCGAAGGTCAAGACGTCCGTCTCCTTCTACCTACAACATTCATGAACCTTTCCGGTAAAAGTGTTGTTCCTTTCGCCAAATTCTACAATATCGCACCCGAATCAATCCTGATTGCCCATGATGAACTGGATATGAATCCAGGCATTATTCGCCTGAAAACTGGCGGTGGTCATGGTGGACATAACGGTTTACGCGATATCGTGCCGCATATCGGTCCGAACTTTCATCGTCTACGCATTGGTATTGGTCACCCAGGTTCTAAAGACCGTGTTTCTGGTCATGTCCTGAGTAAAGCACCAAGCAGTGAACAAGAGTTAATGGACGATGCAATTGCCCATGCACTTGCTCGCGCCAAAATGCTGGTGAACGGTGAAGTACAACAGGCAATGAATCAAATCAATGCTTATAAACCGAACTAAACATTCATAAATTGCTGGACAATTCCGCTTGCCTTGCTGGCCATTTAGGCGCAAAATGCGCAAGCCTACCCACTTATCCAGTGTCGTAGAAATTGATTCAACCATAAGATCAAAGTCTTAGGTCAACTAAGGGGACGCTAGCCATGCTATCTCGTTTATTAAAATGCAAAATTCATCGCGCTTTTGTTACACATGCAGAATTACACTATGAAGGTTCATGTGCAATTGATGGCGTTTTGATGGATCTAGCTGGCATTCGTGAATACGAAGAAATTCATGTTTGGAACGTGACCAATGGTAAGCGTTTTACTACTTATGCCATTCGTGGTGAAGATAATTCAGGGATTATTTCTGTGAATGGTGGTGCTGCGCACCAGGCTGATGTTGGTGATATCGTGATTATCGCAACATTTGGTGATTTCACTGAAGCTGAAGCCAATGCTCATAAACCACGTCTGGTTTATGCCAACCCGGATAACACTGTGAATCACACTGCAAATTGCATTCCGGTACAAGTTGCCTAAGCTGGTTCGACAAGATTCTAAAAAGCTCGCTTCTCGCGGGCTTTTTTATGGTTGATTAAAATAAAACTAACTCCCCTGCCACCAGCTTTTTCGGTTCTCACAGTTTAAGGACTTAAGATTTTGATCTACCAGGTCGGCCAACAAAGCTTCTCCATTTTCTTTTAGCTTTAATTCAGCGAATTTGGCATTACGATAACAAGGCTCAAGTCCCTCGGCGAACATAAAACTGTTGGCAGCCGGATATAAGCCTTCAAAGGTATTTCGCGGATTTTTCAGAATTAATTGCGCTGAGCGTGGCTGATCCAATGCACTTTGATCAAAACTGGTTTTGACAACTCTTCGTTGCTCATCAAGCTGTACATAGCTTGGTACACGGGACTGGTTTTCAAAATCTTGAATATTCGCTTCTGATTCTGGTCGCTCTGATCTATTCTCCGCTGCTAGTGCACTAAAATGCAGATCATAATTCAGCGCCATATAATCGCCTTGCAGAATTGATCGCGGATCTGCTGGTGCCAGTTCTACGAAAATACTTTGGCTATCTCGAAGATGCCATTCATGTTGCGCAATCAATCCACAAAATAAGGCAATACTGAAAATAGCCAGATGCAAAGGAAGAAACTTTTTCATCTTGCCTCTCCTTGCTCATGTTGTAGTTTTGACCCCTTTAAAATATAGGCCAGCAACAAGACCAGTATCCCTGAAGCAAAGATACTGATGCATTTTAATAGGAAGCTTAAGCCCAGATTGTAATACAGCATCCATAGCCAGAAGATCAGCAATAAAATGGTAAGTGCCTGTATAAGTCGTTGCTGATAGACCACTGCCCATGCCATAAGCAGCATAATGATAAAAATCTCAAAATAGCCCAATAGAATAAGTAAGATGCCAAATACAGGAATCAGCCAAAGCCATTTTTCACTAAATTGCTGCCAGTTTTGCCAAATAAAACTCAGTAGTAATAAGCTCGGAAGAACATAAAACAGCAGAACGTGGTCAAAGCTGATCTGCCCGATGCCCTGCCAGTGCTCTAATCCAGTCACCGATTGAACCACGGCTGAACCTGTCAACATAGCGATGATCCAGAGCAGAATACTTTTCTGATAAATTGAGGACTGCCAATATTTAGCGGTTAGGAATAGCTCGATAAAAATGACATAGTTCAAGCTTAGGGCAAACGTGATTACAATATCATCATGCTTAAAGGAGTTCTCTAATGCCAAAACGACAATTGCTAAAGCATGAGCTATCAAGAGCTGTAAGGTCAGAATGAACCAGTGCATCCGTTTGATCACAGTCAGAGCCAGCATCATTAATTGCAACAGCCACACTATAAACAGACTATCGGTGAGCAGTTCCGTATGAATTAATACAGCAGCTTGCCCGCAAACCCAAAGACAATAGGCAAACTGACGTAAAAATATGGAATTCTTTTGACTTAATAATTTCCAAGCGATGCCAATAAAAATGAGACCCAAAACAATTGAAACTGCTTTCCAATAGGTCAGTAATAAAACTGCCAGAATAATCCCAGCTATCCATGCACCAAGTGCCAAAGGAATGACGGAGAATTTGGTTTGTGGAAAAATTTTCTTTAGGGCAAAACTAATCATCGCAAACCAGCCAAAGATCAGCATTGCCAAGATAAATAAGCCCGCTGCTGAATTGGTAAGCTGATCGTCCACCAGTTCAAACAGCCATAGGCTCAAACTGGCAGCCAAGCCTGCAATCAGTAAAATGGTTTCTAGTGCCTGATGCTTACGATAAAAATAAAATGCAGTACCTGCTGGCAGAACAACTGAAGAAGCCAGATAGATCAGCTGAAAATGATGGGTAAACTGCATCATGCTGCTGATCGAAATCATGATAATGAGTGCAATAAACAGGTACCGCAGCAGCAGATAATAACGTATGGCAAAGGCAAAGCTGATGGCTGTCAGTAGGTTCAAAGTCAATAAATACAACCCTTCTGCCCGTATCATCCAGAAACTTTGCTTAAAGTAAAAATACAATGCCAGCTGACTGACCACACAAAGCATGGCAAAAACCCCGATATTTGGTCGATATAGCCACGGCAACAGCAATACGGCCCAGAGCAGAAATAACTGATAACTATCCGCACCAGTCTGATAGATCTGCCCAATCACCACCAGACTTAAGCCCAGCATCAGGCCAGATACAGTATCCAGACTCTGTCTGATCCATTCCCGCTGATTAAAGTAAATGCTGGCTATTGCACTACAGAGTAAAACCAGCATTGGAATTGCTAACTGTACCTGATTCGGTAGCATCCACCAGTTCGCAGCCATTAAATACAGCAAACTGACTGCAATCAGCGCAACGCCCAAAATATTGAGATAACGCAAAACCTTTGCATCACAAAACAGCAAGGGAGAAAATGGATTATTATGGATCAGCTCGGTTTTCTTCATTGTCAGAATGATTGATCAATTTCTATTGTTAATAGCAACATAACATGTTTCCAGTTTTTTGCTAAAGGACTGTAGTAATTCAGATAATCTGTTTTGCTTATCTGAAATTCTGCAAATTCGTGACTGGCCAAACTATCCCATCTTTTAAAAATCAGGACTATAATGGCCCTACATCGCTTCAGGGCGGGGTGAGATTCCCCACCGGTGGTAATTTCAGGGTAGTAAATCTCTATTCCTAAATCAGCCCACGAGCGGTCAATTTCGATTGATCTGCAGATCTGGTGCAAATCCAGAGCCGACGGTATAGTCCGGATGAAAGAAGACGAAAGCAGTACACCCTGTTTTATGCCTGGCATGAAACTGTTTTGCTATAAGCCTATTTTCACTATGTCCTGAAATGTTCAATCGTACTTTTACTTTACGTGAGCGTTTCAATGTCAAGTTTGATTCAACCCGAAATTTTCTTTTCCGCTTTAGCTCCCGCTGAACAGCGCATCCAACAAGCACTCGAAGACATCCGCCAAGGCAGACCTGTTCTGGTGATGGATGACTTTGACCGCGAGAATGAAGCCGACCTCATCATTGCAGCAGAGACTTTGACTGTAGAAACCATGGCTCGTATGATTCGTGATGGTTCCGGTATTGTGTGCCTATGTCTGACTGATGAACTGGCCAATCATTTAGAACTGCCACCTATGGTGCAGGATAACTCTAGCCAGTTTAAAACTGCATTTACTGTCACCATTGAAGCTGCGGAAGGTGTGACGACTGGTGTATCTGCCAAAGACCGTACCACTACGATTAAAGCAGCCATTAAAGACGGCGCAGTTGCCAGTGATCTGAATCGCCCAGGGCATGTCTTCCCTTTACGTGCCCGTGAAGGCGGTGTGCTGACCCGTCGTGGTCATACCGAAGGTACGATTGATCTTGCACGTCTGGCTGGACTGAAACCTGCCGGGGTTCTGTGTGAACTGACCAATCCAGATGGCACCATGGCTTCTGGTATTCAGGTATTGTCTTATGCGCAGACGCATCAGCTGACCGTGATTACCATTGATGAACTAGCACATTACCGCCAGCAGTATAATGTATAAGATTTAAAAATAAAAAATCCCGGTCTTAAGCCGGGATTTTTTATTTTATACAAATATTTTTAGATGAGTACAGACAATATTCCATAGACTGCGACTACCAATAAAATCAAACCGCACAAACCAAGCAAATAAGGATACAGCGTGGACTTAGCAAAGCGTTGAAAGCCTAAATAAACTAATGACAGAGTCAAAAAATCCAGCACAATCCAGCTGATCGTCAGAATCACTAAGCTGGAATCTAAGTTTGGAGTAATGCCAATAAACTGCGGGAAAAACGCAGCAAAGAAAATAATATCTTTGGGGTTGGAGATCCCCACCAGAAAACCGGTTCGGAAGCCACCCTGTACTGGCTGCAAGCCTTGTGAACTGGTTGAACCCTGCCCTTGCCAGACTTCCCGGAAAATCTGGATTCCCAGCCAGGCAATATATAAACAGCCAAGCAGCTTGATGCCATTCAGCCAGTTTTCATTAATGACCAATAAGCCTTTTAAGCTAAAAATAGATAAGGTGATCAATACCAGAGAAGCAAAATTCGTCCCGAAAATGGTCTGCAAAGCGTGCTTATAGCCACCTTTCAGTCCAGCACTGGCAACGAGGAGCATGACTGGTCCTGGGGTAGCAATCATGATCACCACTGCCAGACAGTACAGCAGATATTCCGTAATATTCACCTAATCCCTCCTCGTCTATAAATTGAGTATAAAAAAGAGGACTTATTCGTCCTCTTCTTCCATCTGAATCAGATGCTGGCTGATCCCATCTGCCCGTAAAAAAGCCAGGTCATAACTGGCTTTGGCGAGTGCCAGTACCCGACGTTCGAATTCATCCCAAAGCGGGCGCACCTGTTTGTAATGAATGCCTAAACCGCTTTCATCAGTAAAATGACGATTCTTTTCACAGAGTTTTAAGGCATGGTAAAGCTTACGACCTTTAGTCGCATCTTCACGTAGACGCACCCGTTTAGACAGGACAAATGTTTCCACTTTGGCCAGATTCGCCATCGGCAGCATCGGGACCAAAATCTGATCTAGCTGTGCATCCAGCCGCTGCCAGACCGCAGTATGTTGATCTGCGTTATAACTATTCCAGTGAATCACTTCATGATTAAAACGGCGGCAACCACGACAGACCGCATCACCAAATACGGTTGAGCAACGCCCTGCGCAAGGGGTCAAAGATGCAATACGACGATCCGAACTCAAAACTTACTCCAACTGTGCTGCAACTTCCAGCATCTGCATCATTGCATCAAAATCCTGGGTCGGCATGACTATACACGCTCTCCCTATCGATTTGAAGTCCGTTAAAACCCGGCCTTTTACTCGCTTATTCATTCAAATCACGTTAAAATATGCGCCTTTCAAATTATCATGCTACGTTGGAGTATTCCATGAACGCTACTGTAGAACAGCTTGCACCTGTAGAACAGCAAGCGACGACTGGTTGGGTTGTTGCCGCACTTTATCAATTCAAAGAAGTTCAAGATCCTGAAGGTCTGCAACAACGTCTTTTAGACTTGGTAAAAACCATCAACCTTTGCGGTACTCTAATTGTGGCAGGTGAAGGCATTAACGGGACTGTTGCGGGTAACCGTGAAGCCATCGACAAAGTACATCAGTTCCTGCTGGATGAAGGCTTCAACGAAATGGAATACAAAGAGTCGCATAGCTCTGACAAACCATTCCGTAAAATGAAGATCAAACTAAAAAAAGAGATTGTGACTTTAGGTGTGCCTGTTAAGCCACGTGATCTGGTTGGTCATTATCTTGATCCTAAAGAATGGAATGAGCTGATTGCACGTGATGATGTGATTCTGGTTGATACCCGTAATGATTACGAATACAAAGCCGGTACCTTCAAAGGCGCAATCGATCCAAAAACTGAAACTTTCCGTGAATTCCCTGAATATGTGAAAAAGAACCTGGAACAGCACAAGGATAAGAAAATTGCCATGTTCTGTACCGGTGGTATTCGTTGTGAAAAATCAACTTCTTTATTGCTTCAGGAAGGCTTTAAAGAGGTGTATCACCTGAAAGGCGGTATTCTGAAATACCTAGAAGAAACTCCAGCTGAAGAAAGTCTTTGGGAAGGTGAATGTTTCGTATTTGATGGCCGTACTGCAGTTACACATGGTGTGGAAGAAGGTCAAAATACCAAATGTCATGCGTGTGGCTGGCCATTAACACCTGAAGAGGCAGCGCTGCCAAGTTATGAACACGGCGTATCTTGTGTGTACTGCATCGATAAAACCACCGAGAAACAAAAAGAAGGTTTCCGTATGCGTCAATCGCAAATTCTGGCTGCAAAACGTAAACGTCTCTAACTCCAGTTTTGTAACTAAAAATATCTAAGCCCTCTTCGGAGGGCTTTTTATTTACATAAGCATTACATCTGCAATAAAAAACTTACCAATCCCTTACCAAGAACAGCATATTTTTACAGCCAAGCTTGATAGTCTTTATATCACATTACTTTGTTACCATAAGTCTTTCATTATTAATTAATTTTTTAAATGAAAAGGAAAACAAAATGGCCAATTCACTTGCTCGGGATCCAGATAATATTGTTAGATTCCAACCTAAAGAAAATACAAAACTGGAACGTATTACCCAACTGACAGATGAGCTGGAAGCAGAATCACATCTGTTTATTGTGATCTTGGGAACTATCATTGGTGCCATTCTTGCCCTGTTTATCGGCTACCATATTGAGGCTACAGCAGCACATTATTTACTGCTCAGTGCTCTGCCAGTTTGCCTGGCTTACAGCTTACGTAAAGTTTACATTTATACCTTAACCCATAGTTAATCCGCACTTGGCCATTTATATAACTTAACTTTACCCTCTTAAAAATACTGCTTAGGATACAAGCAGTATTTTTTATTTTGCCAATTTTATGAATCTGACTGAATGGATTATTTCTGTCATGGAACAGCTGGGCTACTGGGGCATTGCCCTGCTCATGTTTCTTGACAATGTCTTTCCCCCGATCCCCTCTGAAATTATCATGCCTTCTGCCGGCTATTCCGCATCTCAAGGAGAATTACTGCTGGTTGGAGTCATTATTGCAGGCAGTATCGGTTCGTTATTGGCAGCGGCATTGCTCTATTGGATTGGCTATAAATTTAACCACGACAGTATTTTCAGATTCATAGACCGATATGGAAAATTCTTGTTTATCAAATCTGAAGACGTGAAAAAATCTCTGGAATGGTTCGAGCAGTATGGACACCGGATTGTATTCTTTGGCCGGATGGTTCCGGCAGTACGTTCCCTCATCAGTATCCCGGCTGGCATGAGCCATATGCCTTTCTGGAAATTCATGTTCTATAGTGGACTAGGTACTGTTATCTGGACCACGTTCCTGGCCTGTGTCGGTTTTTATTTTGGTGAAAATCAGGAATTGATGCACAAAATCTTCAGTCAGGTCAGTTATGTGATTATTGCGATTGTCGTGATCATCGTGGGTTGGGTTTTATACCGTAGACATCAACGTAAAAATCGTCCATCCTGAAGAGACCTCAGCATAAGGAGGCTAAAACGATGTCGCATTATCTTAAATATTTTGCCACCGTTTATCTGACTCTGATCTTAATAGTGGGCATACTCATCTACGTGTTCAATCTGGGCGCCATTCTGCTGATTCCTGCCCTGATTGCCTCCGCCTTTCTCAGCGCCCGATACTTTGTGAAAAAAGAACTCCGACTACCCACCCAGGAAGAGAAAAGCAGACTGGTCTGGGGTTCCACGATTATTGCCATGACCTTCGGATTTATCTTTTTGTTTATAGTGATCTGGCTGCATCCGCAGACCGAGGAAATCTATAGAAGAATGGCTTATACAGGGCGCGGGCCAAATTCGTTTCTGGTGGCTGCAAGTATTGCCTTACATGCCTTGCTGTTCCATATCGCCTACAATGGCTATGCACGTTATAGCTTGAGCAAGCGTACGGGTGCCGATCATAAACCTTAGATTAAATCATCCACTAGTCCGAACGTTGTATAAAACACCTGAGCTAAAAAAAGCACCTGACGGTGCTTTTTCATGGCGGCACATGACTTATTCTGGTGTGTGATACATCAAATATAATTCATTCAAGTTTTCTGGAATCTCTTCTGCAAGCTCATCCATTAACTGGCCATTGCGACGGAAGGATTCCATTTGCGGATCTTCTTCATCGATGCCACTGAATACCATAATTGGCAGCGTTAAATCGACCAACTGTTCTTCAAATTCTTCTGTAAACCAGGCTTCTTCGTTCAGGAACATGGCATCTACAAAGCCCACGCTCCAGTCACCTAGACTTGATTCGGTATCTGCTTCTTCAATTTCAAACGGGAAAGTGATCCCTTCTTCATTGGCCAAGCTTTGACGGATTGACTCTAACCATGCTTTAACCTGATTGATGATTTCTGCAGGCACTTTTTTCTGGTTGCCTTCAAAAAGTTCATCCATCCATTTGTCAAATTGCGGGCCTACTGCGATAGCACATAAGAAACCATGAGTTGCCGCAAAATCCAGACCATACTCATTTTGGTCGCCATCCAGATATTCACTCAACAGGTCTAAATCTAAAGCACTCATTTAACATCCAAACTTAGAAAACCGAAAGGATTAGCATAGCATTTATTCAGGCTATGCTAAATCTGAATTCGTTAATCTTCGTCGTCAAAGTCGTCATCATCGTCGAAGTCATAATCAAAATCTTTGAGTTCGCGTTCCAGGCGGCGTTGCGAGAGCAGATCATCAATCAGACGACGTTTTTCCAACGACTCTTTCGCACTTAGCTTACTCGATGCCTCATCGAAATTAACATCATCATCACCGTAGCTATCATCTAGTTCAAAATCTGTCGAAGACACTAAAACTACCTCGTAGTGAAAAATGTAAATGGGTCTAGGCGCTATTTATCTTGCCTTTAAAAACTTGTCAAGTTTTATTTATATATTTTGTATGTTTATACTAGTTGGCTCTTGTTTTTCTACAGCATAATTGTGTATTTATTAGCTGGTTAGATAGTGAACGCTTTTTATCCCATGGATGAGGGACGTTTCTAAAATTAGATTGGGAAATACACTTGAAAAGATAAACTTAGACCCAATATCGATATTCAATTGTTATTCAAACATATTTATAAAATCATGCTTGACTGATCAATTCCAAAACTATTTCAGGTGAATTGTGCTATCATGCACGGTTTTTCACTGCCACAGATTCAACGAAGAGTAAGCAAAGATGAGCGATATGACTTCCCCTACTTCTCAAGTAGCGGCTCTGATTAGCCGAGGCAAAGAACAAGGTTACTTAACCTTCGCTGAGGTTAACGATCATCTCCCGGACTCCATCACAGAAAGCGAACAGATTGAAGACATCATTCAAATGCTGAATGATGTGGGTATTCCTGTCCATGATCGTGCGCCTGAATCTGATGATGCAATGTTCGAGGATACTGCAGAAGCTGCTGATGAAGTTGCAGAAGAAGAAGCTGCGGCTGTACTTGCATCTGTAGAAAACGAACCAGGTCGTACGACTGACCCTGTACGTATGTACATGCGTGAAATGGGTACCGTTGAACTTTTAACGCGTGAAGGCGAAATTAGCATTGCAAAACGCATTGAAGAAGGTATCCGAGACGTTCTTCACTCTATTGCTTACTGGCCGAATGCTGTAGAAGTTGTACTACAAGAATACAAAGATTATGAAGCTGGCGAACGCCGCCTTGCTGACATTCTGTCAGGTTATTTAGACCCTGAATCAGATGAAGAAATTCCAGAAGTCCTGGAAGAAGTCGCTGAAATCGAAGAAGACGAAGAAGCAACGACCAAGTCAACCAAAGATGTAAAACTGGATGATGACGAGGAAGATGAAGAGTCTGATAGCGATGACGATTCTGAAGGTGACTCAGGCCCAGATCCAGAAATTGCCAAAGTTCGTTTTGCCGAACTTTCCGATGCCTGGAAAAATACCAAAGCGGTACTGGAAAAACACGGCCGTAACAGCAAAGAAGCAGAAGAAGCACTTCAAGCGCTTGCTACTGTGTTCATGATGTTCAAGTTCACGCCGCGTCTGTTCGATATCATTTCTGAAATGATTCGTGGCACACATGACCAGATCCGTGGTGCAGAACGTGAAGTGATGCGTTATGCCGTCCGTCGTGGCCGTATGGACCGTACCCAGTTCCGTACCACTTTCCCGGGTCAGGAATCGAATCCAGCCTGGTTAGATGAGCAAATTGCAAAAGCGCCTGCTGATCAGAAAGCTTATCTGGAAAAAGTACGTCCTGACGTATTGGCCTTCCAGCAAAAAATTGCAGATATCGAAAAAGACCTTGATCTTAAAGTTCGTGACATCAAAGACATTGCCAAACGTATGGCAGTCGGTGAAGCGAAAGCGCGTCGTGCCAAGAAAGAGATGGTTGAAGCAAACTTACGTCTGGTAATTTCGATCGCGAAGAAATATACCAACCGTGGTCTGCAGTTCCTAGATCTGATTCAGGAAGGTAACATCGGTCTGATGAAAGCGGTAGACAAATTTGAATACCGTCGTGGTTACAAGTTCTCGACTTATGCAACCTGGTGGATTCGTCAGGCAATTACCCGTTCAATCGCGGATCAGGCACGTACCATTCGTATTCCAGTACACATGATTGAAACGATTAACAAGATCAACCGTGTATCTCGTCAATTGCTTCAGGAAATGGGCCGTGAACCGACTCCGGAAGAACTAGGCGAACGTCTGGAAATGGACGAAGTGAAGGTTCGTAAAGTACTGAAAATCGCTAAAGAACCGATTTCGATGGAAACACCGATCGGTGATGATGAAGATTCGCATTTGGGTGACTTCATTGAAGACAGCAACATCACCTCTCCTGTTGATGCTGCAACTTCAGAAGGCTTGAAAGAAGCGACTCGCGAAGTGCTGGAAAACCTGACTGAACGTGAAGCGAAAGTCCTGAAAATGCGTTTCGGTATCGACATGCCAACGGACCATACTTTGGAAGAAGTTGGTAAACAGTTCGATGTAACCCGTGAACGTATCCGTCAGATCGAAGCCAAAGCACTGCGTAAGCTGCGTCACCCTTCCCGTTCTGAACACCTGCGTTCATTCTTGGAAAATGACTAAGATTTGATACAAACCTGGAGAGTTGAAATTTCTTCAACTGCCTCCATTTTGTATTGCAATACACCCAAACGCCTGCGCTATGCAGGCGTTTCGAATAGGGAGACTACATGTTAGACCGTACACCATCTCGTGAACTCCGCGAAGATCTTTGGGTTTTTCCAATGGATTACCCAATCAAACTCATTGGCCTTGCAGGTGAAGAACTGCTGAATGCAGTCGTTGAGATTTTTACCAAACATTTCCCTGACTTTGATGGCGATAGCGTAAGCATCACTCCATCTCGTACTGGTAAATATCATTCAATCACTGCTCAGCTACGTTTTCTTGAACTGGAACAGGTGCATGCTGTATATGCAGACTTGGCTGCTTGCCCACTAATCAAGACTGCTCTTTAAGATTATTCTGCTCCAACTTTGGCAAATTAAAAGACACGCTTTCGGGCGTGTTTTTTATGTGTGTGACTAGCTCACCAACAATTACTACGAATCTCTCTCCTATCTATTGCTGAAATCATTATAATTATTTGCAGTATGATTTAATTTTCTAAGGACGCACACTGTGACAGCTGCGGTTCAAAAACCCTCCCTGATTATCCGTCAATATAATAACCTGACTCCCTACGAAGACCGTTTTCTGGAAATGAAAAGCTTCACGGAAAACCGTGATGAAAATACGCCTGATGAGTTATGGATTTTGCAGCATCATGATGTACTGACCCAAGGTCAGGCAGGCAAACCGGAACATATCCTGATTCCAACCGATATTCCCGTGATTCAAACTGACCGTGGTGGTCAGGTGACCTGGCATGGCCCAGGCCAGCTGGTGGCGTACTTTATGTTTGACCTGAACCGTCTGGGCTGGAATGTCCGTACATTGGTGTCGTATGCCGAAAACCTAATGATTGAGCTACTTAAAAAGCATGAGATTGAAGCCTATGCCAAACCCGATGCTCCGGGCGTCTATGTGAATGAACGCAAGATTGGTTCGCTTGGCTTCAAGATTCGTAAAGGCCGTAGCTATCATGGCCTGTCTTTAAATATTGATTGCGACCTGACCGGTTTCCATACCATTAACCCGTGCGGCTATGCAGGCCTGGAAATGGTGCGAATTAATGACCTCGTCAGCAATCCGCCAAAGTTTAATGACTTATGTGTTGAAATTATTGAAACTTTAAGTAGCAGCGGTTACTTTAATCAGGTGAACGTCGAGCAAAGATAAAGCCTTTGCATTTTAATAATAAATAAATTAGAGTAATTACTCTAAACCAATAATATCAAGATAGGGATCATCACGTGATTGCGACAAAATCCGTAAAACCCGCTTTGCAGCTTGCCTATGTCAAACTGATGATGGATATCATTGGCCGTGGCTTGGTCATGGCAAGTCAGGTAGACCCAGAAATCAAACAGGAAGTTGCCCAGTTTCCCGCCAATTTTAGGCTTTCAATGAATGTTTTTCCGCATGGCCCGGCCTTCGTTGCCCGGGTCACGGAACAACATCAGCTGGAACTGGTCAAAGACAGCAGCATCAAGCCAGACCTGACCATTACTTTTAAGCATCTGCATCATGCTTTTCTGGTGTTTTCCTTTCAGGAAAGCACGTCTCAAGCCTTTGCCAATGACCGCATGGTTGCCGATGGTGATATTTCCTATGCGATCCGTCTGGTACGTTGCCTGAACAAAATGGAAGCGCTGATCTTGCCGAAAATGGTGGCGCAACTGGCAGTCAAAGAATACCCGAATAATCTGGGACTCAAAGATAAAATCATGGAAGCGAGCAGCATCTACTTAAAAGTCGCTCAATCTTATTTGAAACGGAGTGTATAACATGGCAAAACCTTATTATGAATTTTTCTGCCCAGTCAAAGTAATTGCTGGTCATGCCGCGTTAGAACACATTCCTTTTGAATTGGCCACTTTAGGTGCCAAACGTCCATTGATCATTACCGATAAAGGTGTACGTGCCAATAACCTGCTGGCACCGATTGAAGCTGCTTTTGAATCGACCGATGCCAAAATTGCAGCGATTTTCGATGATGTACCGCCAGATTCCAGTTTAGGTACAGTGCGCAGCGCAGCACAGCTTTATCGTGATCATGATTGCGATGCCATTATTGCTGTTGGCGGCGGTTCAGTGATTGATACCTCAAAAGCGACCAATATTTTGGTCTCTGAAGGTGGTGACGACTTACTCAAATATTCTGGTGCGCATAACCTGCCTAAACCGCTGAAGCCATTTTTCGTAATTCCTACGACTTCTGGTACCGGTTCTGAAGTGACCATGGTTGCTGTGGTATCGGATACCGAAAAGAATGTGAAAATGCCATTTGCATCTTATTATCTGATGCCGCATGCAGCGATTCTGGATCCACGTATGACTCAGACCCTGCCACCGCATCTGACTGCCATGACAGCCATGGATGCGATGACACATGCTGTAGAAGCCTACACCTGTATGGCAGCCAATCCAATTTCAGATGCCTATGCCACAGCTGCCGTGAAAAAGGTCAGTGCCAACCTATTTAACGTACTCGACAACCCAACTGATGCCCAAGGTCGTCTGGAGCTGGCTCAGGCCTCTACCATGGCTGGTATTGCCTTCTCCAATTCGATGGTGGGTCTGGTGCACTCCCTTGGACATGCTCTAGGTGCAGTCGCGCATTTGCCGCATGGCCTATGTATGAATCTGTTCCTGCCTTATGTACTGGAATACAACAAGGAAGTGAATGGCGACAAGATTGCCGAGCTGCTGCTGCCATTGGCGGGTGCAGACATCTATGCACAAACACCAGCACACTTACGTGCAGACAAGACCATTGCTACAATTTTAACCATGCGTGATCGAATCTATAGCTTGACCAAATTACCGCGCACATTAAGTGAAACAGGTAAGATTTCTGAAGCACAGCTGGATGAAGTTGCTGAAAAAGCATTAAATGATGGTTCCATCATTTACAACCCGAAAGAAGCCAGTTTGGAAGATTTGAAATCTATCTTAAAAAAGGCTTGGTAATTACTGAAAAATAAGCCAATATAGCGAAAAATTTAAGCCTGATGTTTTTTTAGACATCGGGCTTTTATCTTGCAGGAAATCGCCGTTTTTTTCTTCGAATGGCACATTTCGTGCAGGCCTAAATTCAAAAAATAGCTAGTAAAAGCCGTAATTTTAAAGTAGATTGGCGCGCTTTTATAGAAAATTGTAGGGGGGATCGTTCGTCTCAAACGATCCTTATTAAATATGACTGATCCTTGATCAACGATTAAGAGGATAACGCCGTTGACAAATTTCTCTGGGACTCAATCGGCAGCTAAACTGCAAAAAACGCTAGGGCTCTGGCACATCATTATTATTGGTTTAGCTTACATTCAACCAATGACCTTATTTGATACTTTTGGTTTGGTATCTGAAGAAAGTCATTTGCATGTTCCTACTTCTTACATCATTGCCCTGATTGCAATTTTGTTTACATCGATCAGCTATGGTCACATGATTCGCCGCTACCCTTCTTCGGGTTCGGCCTATACCTATGCCCAAAAATCGATTCACCCGAATATTGGCTTCATGGTGGGCTGGTCTTCCTGGCTGGATTATCTGTTATCACCAATGGTGAACATCATCCTGGCGGTGATCTATCTTGAAGCACTGTTTCCTGATGTGAACCACTGGGTCTGGGTAATCGTACTGACTGCCTTCATGACCGGGGTGAACCTGCGTGGTGCACGCTTCGTGGCGAACTTTAACAGTTTGATCGTACTGGTACAGTTACTGGTGATCGGTATCTTTACCTGGATGGTATTTACCAAACTACAGGCCGGTTTCAATGCTGATGGTCCGATTACAGCTGAACAGCGTTACCAGCTTTGGAGTCTTGAACCGTTCTGGAATGAACTGACTTCAGTCGGTGCCTTGATTACTGGTGCGACCTTACTGTGCTTCTCATTCACTGGTTTTGACTCTTTAAGTTCTCTGGCAGAAGAAACCAAAGATACTGAAAACACCTTACCTAAGGCAATTTTCTTGACTGCTTTAATCGCTGGTGTGATTTTCATTATCAGTACTTACTTCATGCAGTTGTACTTCCCTTCTACACCGGGTTCTTACTTCAAGAATATTGCTGAAACTCAGCCAGAAATTCTGCTTCTTGTCGGCGGCTCACTGTTCCAGTCTTATGTTCTGACTTTTGCGATCATTACCGTAATGGCGTCTGGTATCTCTGCTCACGCAGGTGTATCTCGTCTGATGTATGTCATGGGTCGTGATGGCGTGATCAACAAGAAAATCTTTGGTCATATCAGTCCGAAAAGCTATACGCCAAACTACAATATTCTGATTGTAGGTGCAGTGGCCTTAACTGCTGGCTTCATGGATCTGGATATCGTGATTTCAATGATCAGCTTTGGTGCCTTGACTGCATTTACATTCGTGAACCTGTCAGTGATTTCACGTTATGCACTGCGTGATGGTCGTACTAAAACTGCGAAAGATATTTTCAGCTTTGTGGTCATCCCGATGCTTGGTTTTATCAGTATCTTTGCGATGTGGCTGGAAATTGAAGAAACTGCACTGAAATACGGTTTATGGTGGGCGATGTTCGGTATTTTGTACCTGGGTTATAAAACCAAGGGCTTTAAGCACCCTGCTCCACAACATAATGAGTTTGAATAATCAATATTGTTCATACCTAAAAAAGGCGCTTTATGCGCCTTTTTTATTTTCTTGGATAATGGACTGAGCTTATTGCAGACGACAATCAAAACCCATTTGGGTATTTACCCGGTTATTTTGAAAGCCCAATTTTTCAATAAACTGATCACGATTGGATAATAGTTTCTGATCTTCTGGGCTGAGCCGAGCCTTGTTCCTCACCGCCATTTGATACATTTCATTCACCACGCCCTGGAAAATATCGCAAACTTCCTGACGTTTGGCTGGTTTCATCTGACGTCCACGCCAGGTCCACTCGAAATCATCACGGCTAAAGGTTTTACCCCATTGCTCAATGAGGCTATTTAAGCGTTGTTGCATCGCTGCCAGCCCTTGGCGGATTTCTTCCTGAGTAATGGGCTGAACTGTATCTTGTGATGATACTGATTGCTGTGGCGCTTCTTGAGCCTGTGTCATCATGCTGGCCAGCAATACCGTACTACAGCCTGCTAAAAACCATCCTTTCTTCACATCTTGTTCCTTTTTTCTACATTCTCAAGAGTTTATCTGCAAGATTACCTGAAAGGCCAAATATGTACCCACATCTGTTACATAAAATAAAAAAGCTGCCCTTAGGCAGCTTTTTAAATCCGTACGATGAGCTTAAAGCGGTTTAAAACCCTGCTGACGCCAAGCTTCATAGACAATCACAGCAGTCGCATTAGACAAGTTCAAGCTGCGTGAATTCTCTGCCATTGGCAGACGAATCCAGTGCTCTTTTGGAAACATCATACGTACATGCTCTGGCAAGCCACGAGTTTCAGGCCCCATCAACAAGGCTACAGAACGATTTAGATCTGAGGTATGCGGGGTTTCAAAACCTTTGGTAGTCAGCGGATAAACCGCATCCACACCTACGCCCTTAGTAGCCAGATCGGCCAGACAGTTTTCAATATTTTCCCAAATCTGCATATTGGCATATTCATGATAATCGAGACCGGCACGTCTTAGTTTTTTATCATCCAGTTCAAAGCCAAGTGGCTTGACCAAATGTAACTGTGCTCCCGTATTTGCGCATAGGCGAATAATATTACCTGTATTGGCAGGAATTTCAGGTTCATATAAAACAACATGAATCACAGCTTTTCTCTACTTTTGGGAGTCCAATGGCCGTTTAGGACCACTTCAATTTTTCACGTAAACGCACCACTTCACCAATAATGGTCAAGGTTGGTGCCTGAATATGGTGCTCATTCACTTTCGATGCAATATCTTGGAGCGTTCCCACCACGACTTTTTGCTCTGGTGTGGTGCCTTTTGAGACTAGGGCTACTGGCATATCTGGACGCTGACCATGCTCAATCAATTGTGCACAGATTTTTTCCAGTCCAACCAGTCCCATATATAGTACTAAGGTCTGGTTTTCATAGACCAGTTCATTCCAAGGCAGCTCTGGTGAACCTTCTTTTAAATGACCTGTCAGGAAGCGCACGCTTTGCGCATAATCACGATGAGTGAGCGGAATACCAGCATAAGCTGAACAGCCTGAAGCTGCAGTAATGCCAGGCACGACCTGAAAGGCCACACCAGCAGCAAACAGCTCTTCAATCTCTTCACCGCCACGACCAAAGATAAACGGATCACCGCCTTTTAGACGACAAACGCGCTTGCCTTCGCTGGCATATTTCACCAGTAAGGCATTAATTCCTTCTTGTGGCACTGCATGATTAGACCGCGCCTTACCGACATAGATCTTCTCTGCATCACGGCGACAGAGATCCATAATTGGTGCAGAGACCAAACGGTCATAGATCACCACATCGGCTTGTTGCATCAAACGTAAGGCTTTTAGCGTCAATAACTCTGGATCACCCGGTCCAGCACCGACCAGATAAACCTCACCTTTTGGCTTTTGCCATTCATTTAAGGCTTGTTCAATCAGACGGTCAGCTTCAGCCAGATTGTCATTAAATATCTGTTCTTTCAAAGGACTGGCATATAAATCTTCCCAGAAGATACGGCGTTCATCGGGATTAGTGATCTTGGCTTTAACTGCACTACGCCACTTACCAGAGAACTCAGCCAGTTTACCCATACCATGCGGAATGGTAGCTTCAAGCTGAGTGCGGATCTGACGAGACAATACCGGTGAAGTACCGTTACTGGCTACTGAAATAATCAGTGGTGAGCGGTCGATAATTGCTGGAACCATGAAACGGCAATGTGGCGGATCATCAACACTGTTGACCAGCACATTTTCAGCTTCACAGTCTTCAAACACCTGACGGTTGACTCCAGCATCATTGGTCGCTGCAATCACCAGACGATAGGAACGTAGAGGAATTTCAGAATTGAAAGGTGCCTGAACATATTGACCGGCGGTCGCTTGAACAATCTCAAGCAGACTCGCTTCAATCTTAGGTGCAATCACCGAAATGACTGCCCCTGCTTTATGTAGCAATACCGCTTTACGGTATGCAATATGTCCACCACCGACAATCAGACAAGGTTGCTGTTGCAACTTTAACGAGATTGGAAAGATATCCACAAAATGCCTCAAAAAGTTTTAAATCTGACTGTCTAAGCAATTTTCATGCACATTTTGGTGCATACACCGATATTTAGTCGATGTAAGTTGCGCCACCCATATACGGACGCAGTACTTCAGGGATCTCAATTGAACCATCAGCACGTTGATAGTTTTCCATCACTGCCAGTAAAGTACGACCTACAGCCAGACCTGAACCATTCAGCGTATGTACGAATTCAGTTTTTTTCTGGTCAGCACGGTAACGCGCTTTCATACGGCGTGCCTGGAAATCCCACATATTTGAGCAAGATGAAATCTCACGATACGTATTTTGACTTGGCACCCAGACTTCAAGGTCATAAGTTTTGCATGCACCAAAGCCCATATCACCACCACACAGAATGATTTTACGGTATGGCAGACCTAATGCCTGCAAAATACCTTCTGCATGACCAGTTAGCTCTTCCAGTGCCTGCATAGAGTCTTCAGGTTTTACAATCTGCACCATCTCAACTTTGTCAAACTGGTGCTGACGGATCAAACCACGGGTATCACGGCCATAAGAGCCAGCTTCACTACGGAAACATGGGGTATGCGCTGCATATTTCAGTGGTAGACGGTCGGCATCGATAATTTCATCACGTACGAAGTTGGTTACAGGCACTTCAGCCGTAGGGATCAGGTAGAATTCTTTCTCGCCTTGCAGCTTGAACAGGTCTTCTTCAAATTTCGGTAACTGGCCAGTACCGCGTAGAGAGTCTGCATTCACCAAATAAGGAACATAGGCTTCGGTATAGCCATTTTTAGTGGTATGCGTATCCAGCATGAACTGAGTGATGGCACGTTGCAGACGCGCTAAAGGACCTTTCAGAACGCTGAAACGTGAACCGGTCAGTTTGGTCGCAGTTTCAAATTCCAGACCGCCCATCATTTCGCCCAGGTCAGTATGGTCTTTGATTTCAAAATCAAATTCGCGTGGTGTACCCCATTTCAGGACTTCCACATTGTCATTTTCATCTTTACCTTCAGGTACAGATTCATCTGGAAGGTTTGGAATAGACAGTGATTTTTCTTCTAGTTCAGCTTGCAGTTCAGCCAGAGCAGCTTCAGCAGCCTTAATTTCATCACCAATCGCAGACATGCGTGCCATAATTTCAGAGGCATCGCCACCTGCTTTTTTGATCTGACCCACTTGCTTGGCACCGGCATTACGCTCAGCTTGCAAGGATTCAGTTTTGGATTGAATCTCTTTACGTCGAGCTTCCAATGATGCCCACTCCTCAACATTCAGTTGAACACCACGTTTTGCCAAGGCTAAATTTACAGCCTCAATATTATTTCTAAGTAATTTCGGGTCGATCATAGTCAATCTTTGGATAAGAAAAAAACTGGCTATAGTGTAAGCTCTTAACGTCAAAAAATACAGTGACTGACCTACCGGCTGGAGTTTATTAGCACAATATTTAAAGGCTTGTTTGAGGCAGAAGCGATAAATATTCAGGCCGGATGATTTCGCTTAATGCTGTATAAGGTACTTTTAATTCTGCCATGTCACTGATTGGCTTACTCAACTCACCTGCCGGATAAACCAGTACCAAGCCCTGACCGTCAAAATAATAATTGTCGCTCAATGCTAATTTCTGCTGGGTGATTTGATAGCGATCTAGCCAGTCTTTATTTGCTTGATATAGAGCCTGTTTCAGTTTTTCATCTGTATTACCGCGCACAACCTGATGAAGAGCTAGACGTTTCTTCTGTTTTATATCTAGATTGACATATTCACTATGAGATTGTGACTGGGCACGTTCAGGCTGATGAGTAGTTTTGAAGATAAAAGTAGCTAGATGAGCATGCTGATTCAGGTAACTCACCTGAATGGAACGCTGATCAATAAATTTCGGCTCATCCTTTGCTTTAATTTTATTACTGGTCACTTTGCTAAAAGCGACCGGCTCAGTACGCTGGATCCGCTCCATAAAATACTGATCAATCCAGCTTATATTGGTATCTACAGTCTGCAAATCAAAACGCACACAACCTTCGATTTCACACACGACCTGATTAGCATCTTTAACCGGAATTGTTTTGGACTGAATTTGCCCCGTGTCTTCTGATTGCGCGGATGTAGTGACTGAAGAGGTTTGAGGCTGACAGGCAAATAACCCCAGATTCAAACATAAGATAAAACCGATCCAGCCTATTTTATATAAAGTGATTTTCATCCTGAGCTCCTAAAATTTTGCAATTTCATTGACTCAACTTTTGTTTATTCTAAAACACCCGAACTTCTAGATATACGCCAACCTTGTAATGACTCCAAATCCATCCCGATCAGGAACAAAAAAAGCAACCCGGAGGTTGCTTTTTTATTTAGGGTGTATTGATGCTTACTGATCAATAATGTCTGTGCCCTTTGGCGGAGTAAAGTTAAACGTAGATGCCGGAATCGTGGTATTCAGTTTTACATTACTAAATTTAATATTCGTAGTCTGACCTAAGGAATCTTGCAAAATCATCAAGCTAGGCGCTTTGTTGGCACCAAAACTAATAGTCAGGCTTTCAAACACCCCATCGGTATTTTTCGGATAAAGCGTGTAATAGGTTTTAGCTTTATTCGGCTGAGTTACGCGATAAGATTGCATAATCTGGCTGGTATTGCCGGACAATAATAATGCCGGTGTATTTGCCACTTGATCGTCTAGACTCTGACGCACTGCTTGCTGCAAGTCTGGATCATAGATCCATACGGTTTTACCTGTAGTGGCAATGGTCTGTTTAGATGGACTAGAAGTTTCCCAGTAGAATTTACCTGGACGCGCCACCTTCATCACACCTTTAAAGGTCTGGTTCATGTGCTGGGCGGTTAAGCCTTTTTTCTGGGTCGCTTTCGGATTCGTGACTTTAGTCGTTTGTTCAAAATTTGCAGTTAAGCTACGGATATTGCTGAGCTGTTTCACCAGATTCGCAGTAGCTTGCTGCTCCGTCGCTGCAGTTGCGGCAAATACAGTCGTGCTCATGACAGGTGCCAGTGTCGCCGTACCGATTGTTATGGCACATACAGTTTTACGAAGCATACTCATAATCTCACCTTTTTGTATTTGCATATTGCTATTTATCTAATGGCTCATATTAAACCAATTTCTCGAACTAAGATGATAGAAAATAAGAAGTTTTGTATTGTTATTAATGCAGAATTCCTGTTTTTATTCATCATGATGAAGATTCAATAGTGATATTTACATTCGCTGTCACAGCTTTATAAGCCGATAAATCTTCATGCATAAAAAAACCCACAGAAACTGTGGGTCTTTTTTCTATTTCAGCAAATTATGCTTCAACAGATACGTAGCGACGGCCAAATTGACCTTTCACTTCGAATTTTACTACGCCATCAGCAGTAGCAAATAATGTATGGTCACGGCCCATACCTACGTTTTGACCAGCGTGGAATTCAGTGCCACGTTGACGAACGATGATGTTACCTGCAGTTACAGTTTGGCCACCGTAAACTTTAACACCTAACATCTTAGGATTCGAATCACGACCGTTCTTAGTCGAACCACCGGCTTTTTTAGTTGCCATGTCTATTTACTCCTAGTAATTAGCCTGAGATACCAGTAATTTTCAACTCAGTGAACCATTGACGGTGACCTTGTTGTTTACGGTAGTGCTTACGACGACGCATTTTGATGATGCGGATTTTGTCGTGACGACCATGGCTAACTACTTCTGCAGTTACTTTAGCGCCAGCTACAACTGGAGCACCGATTTGAATGCTATCACCGTTTACAAGCATAAGTACGTCATCAAACGTAATTGTTGAACCAGTTTCAGCTTTCAATAATTCAACTTTAAGGGTTTCGCCCTCAACTACACGGTGCTGTTTACCACCGCTTTGGATTACTGCGTACATAATGTACTCCAAACATGCCCGTGTCGACGTGCCGATAAAGGAATATATCGATCTTAAAACGCGCGCCACTGGGGGTTATACAAGGGCAAAGATTTTAAGGGATATTATAAGAAACAACAAGCCATTTTAAGGAAATAATCATGAACTCCATTACAAAGCCTATAAATCATTAAATTATTCATTCAAAATCAAAGATTAATACCGGATATACTGACCAAGAAACGCTGCTCAATTCCGAGTTTTCCGGCTGCCTGAGAATGTTTAGAAAAAAACTTTAGCGGAAAGATATTGTTCATTTTTTAAATGTCAAAATTTAGGCTAAACTCGAATAAGTGCTATAAAAAGCTGATTTTTAGTGGAGTTTGTGCTTTTCTTAGCTTTCACTCATGTTATAAATTGTTAAACTACCCGCTGCGATTTACCAAACTAGAGGTTTTCTTTCACATGGCCATCGACTTTAAGCAAGATATTCTCGCTCCTGTTGCTAACGACTTTGCTGCGATGGACACATTCATTAACGAAGGAATTACCTCAAAAGTGGCGCTGGTGATGGCGGTCAGCAAGCATGTCGTTGAAGCTGGCGGCAAACGTATGCGCCCCATCATGTGCCTGTTGGCAGCGAAAGCCTGTGGTGCCGTAGAATTGGAACAGCATCGCAAACTGGCCGCCATTATCGAAATGTTGCATACGGCAACTCTAGTTCATGATGATGTGGTCGATGAATCAGGCTTACGCCGTGGCCGTCCAACCGCTAATGCCACCTGGAACAATCAGACAGCTGTGCTAGTGGGAGACTTCCTGATTTCGCGTGCCTTTGATTTGTTGGTCGACCTTAACAATATGACCCTGCTCAAAGACTTCTCTACGGGTACCTGCGAAATTGCCGAAGGCGAAGTTCTGCAACTGCAATCGCAACATCAGCCAGAAACCTCAGAAGAAACCTATTTGAGCATTATTCATGGCAAGACTTCTCGCCTGTTTGAACTGGCGACCGAAGGTGCCGCTATTCTTTCCGACAAGACTGAGTTCCGTGAACCGTTACGTAAATTCGCCGGTCACTTCGGTAATGCTTTCCAGATTATTGATGACATTCTGGATTACACGTCCGATGCTGAAACCCTAGGTAAAAACATCGGTGATGACCTGATGGAAGGTAAACCGACCCTGCCATTGATTGCTGCCATGAAGAATACCACCGGTGAATCACATGAAATTATTCGTCGCAGTATTGCAACGGGCGGAACAGATCATTTGGCAGAAGTCATCAAGATTGTAAATGATTCTGGTGCCTTGGATTATTGCCGCCAGCGTGCAACCGAAGAAACAGAAATTGCAATTCAAGCCTTGAATGCACTACCCGATTCAGAGTATCGTCAGGCCCTCGTTAATCTGGCCAAACTGGCTCTTCACCGGATTCAATAGCCGCTTACCTCACCTATGCATATTAATTTTCTTGATATTTTTCAAAGCATGCAGCACCAGCTTGAACAACCCCAAGCGGTGCTGGATGAGAATCTGCTCATCCAACTTGTAGAACGTATACGCCCAGAAGACAGCAGAAATACAGAAGAAATCGAAACAAAATTTAATGCATTTATCCGGGCTTTATTGCTTACTCCCAATGCAGTCTTAACTTTACAAAGTTTCACTTTAAGAATTATCAACCGCTATAAACAAGCCAGCCTGTTTTCCGATACTGGGATTCTTTCTCTAGATGGTTTCTGGAACCAGCTGAATCAGCGGATCGGGGCGCATATCCTGCCGGTGATTCCAGATCATCTGCAGCTTCAGGAATTGTTCCGCAAGATTTTCTATTTGCGTACCGATAAATACTGGCTGGATTATTTTGATGAAGCAGACTGGCAGCGACTTTTTGCTGTTGTAAATCAGGGTCATTCTAATCAGGTAGAAAAAACCCGAATCAAAGATCAGATCATTAAAGCACTAACCATTCTGTCCTACCGGGTGAGTGGGATCGGTCTGCATCCTGAATTTATTAATGCCCAGCCTGAGCTCATGGAATATGAATCACCTTTTCTGGTGCAAAACCGTGAGATCATTGAGTTTATCCAGGAATATAAAAAACGCTATAACACCGTAGAACTGGTGGATGCGATTACACCGCCAGATGCTTCCCAAGCTCTGGTCATGCTAGAGCAGTGTCATGATGTTGTCGCCAAAATTCGCCGCTCTACCAAACGGATTGGGGTCAGTGTTAGCCTGACTTACATGTTGGCTTTACTGGAACAATGTCTGGAACGGATTGAAATTCTGCTGAATATGGTGCTGGATGACGATGATTTACGTTATCAATCTATAGGCCTGTTTATCGCAGATATTACTGAAGCGATTTATAGTGAACGCAGTGTGCGTGCTTTACTGACCACCAATAGTGAACTCTTGGCTTTACAGGTGACTGAAAATGCCAGCAAGACCGGTGAACATTATGTAAGTACCGACAAGAAAGGCTTTCTGGCTATGTACAAATCGGCAGCCGGTGCCGGTGTCATCATTGCCTTTATGGCTTCGCTGAAAGTCTTAATGACGCGTGTCACTATGGCACCTTTAATGCAAGCCTTTAGCTATAGCATGAACTATTCGCTCGGTTTTATGCTAATTCATGTACTGCACTTTACCGTTGCGACCAAACAACCGGCAATGACCGCAGCTGCACTGGCTTCTACCGTACAGCAGCGTAAGGGTTCGAAAACTGCCCAGATTGCTGAACTGGCTGCCCTGATTGTGAATATTATCCGGACCCAGTTTGTGGCAATTCTTGGAAATATTTCGATTGCCATTCCGGTCGCGGCCTTGATTGCTTTTTTCTGGGATGCCGCATTGCATGAACCGTTGATGAATCATGCCAAAGCAGCCAAAACCCTGCATGACCTGAATCCCTTTACCTCTCTGGCTATTCCACATGCGGCCATTGCTGGGGTCTGTCTATTCCTGTCAGGTTTGCTGGCGGGTTATTTTGACAATATGGCAGTGTATCGCAAGGTCGGTCCTCGTCTGAGAGCTCATGTTCGCCTGTCGCAACTCATGGGACAAGAACGTTTGCATCGATTTGCCGATTATATTGAGCGTAATTTAGGGGCACTGGCGGGTAATTTTATTTTTGGGGTTATGCTGGGCAGTATGGGTACCATCGGTTTCATTCTTGGCTTGCCTTTAGATATTCGTCATATTGCCTTTGCCTCTGCCAACTTTATCCAAGGACTGATCAATATTAATGGTCCAGATATTGGACTCATTATCATCTCTTTCCTGGGTGTTCTGCTGATTGGTCTGACTAACCTTTTTGTAAGTTTCAGCCTGACCATTATTGTGGCATTACGCGCACGACGGGTGCGTTTCGAACAGTGGAAACCGCTCGCCAAACTGGTCATGACCCATTTCCTGACTCGCCCAAGTGAGTTTTTCTGGCCGCCGAAGCAAACCATTGAAATTGACGAAAATCATACATCCACAAAACTGTAAAATTGCGAGAATATTTGGGCATTTAGTACAAAATCCCATAAATAAAAAATGGAATTTGCATAAAATACGCACTCTTGAAAAAAAGTGTACTGGCAAGTACACTTTAGCGCAGACAGTTAACCGGTTGAATAACGGTTAAAAGGACAAGGATTTTTGGCATGCATTACTTGTTACTTATTGTCGGAATTTTATTTTTAATTTTCAGTGTGTTATTTCTTGATATTGCAACTTTAAGCCAGTTAGATGTGCTTGCAATAGAATGGATTAGCGGCTATCGCACAGAATTTTTAAATCAAATTAATCAGTCCTTATCAGTGATAGGTGGCATGCCATTTGTATTATTTTTATCCACACTATGGTGTATTTTTCTACTGTGGTATAAAAAGCATGCAAGCGTAATTTTTATATGTATCGGAATTATCGGAGGAATTCTCCTAGGCTGGCTTTTAAAATTCAGTATTGCCCGATCTCGACCAGCAGAGTCTTTTCATCTGGTTGAAAGCTATGGAAGCTCCTTCCCGAGTGCCCATAGCGTCTATGCAGCCTGTCTCGGCTGTCTGGCAATATTCATATATCGGCAACATCCCCGACATACCATCATCTGGATGGGTGCAGGTGCATGGATGCTGATTATGGGTATTTCAAGAGTTTATCTAGGTGTACATTTTCCTTCAGATGTCATATCCGGCTGGAGTATAAGTTTTATTTGGATTTCGTTGTGGTATATGGTCTGGATCAGATATTGCACGGTTCACAAATAAAAAAATTTAGATAAGAATCCAATTGAGGTGGAACAATGATGTCTGCAAAGCTTTGGGCACCCGCCCTGACTGCTTGCGCATTAGCAACAAGTCTTGCACTTGTTGGTTGTAGCAAAGATCCTAAAGAGGGCCAGCAAGCTGGTGCTCAGCAGCAAATGCCACCGACTGAAGTCGGTATTCTTGTTGCACAGCCACAAAGTGTCGAGCAGTCTGTAGAGCTCTCAGGTCGTACAACAGCATTTGAGATTTCTGAAGTACGTCCACAGGCTAGTGGTGTGGTGCTTAAACGCTTATTCACTGAAGGTAGCTATGTCCGTGAAGGTCAGGCGCTGTATGAAATCGATTCAAGCACTAACCGTACTACTGTCGATAATGCTCGTGCTGCGATTGCCCGTGCTGAAGCGAATTTAGGTGTATTGCGTGTTAAAGAAGGCCGTTACCGTCAACTGGTCGGTACCAATGCCATTTCTAAACAGGAATACGATGACATCGCAGCACAGGTCAAACTGGCTGAAGCTGATTTGAATGCCAACCGTGCAACTTTACGTAATGCTGAAATCAACCTGGGCTATTCAACCGTACGTGCACCGATTTCTGGTCAGACCAACCGTTCTTCGATTACGGCGGGTGCTTTAGTGACTGCAAATCAGACAGAACCACTGGTTACGATCCAGCGTCTAGATCCAATCTATGTAGATATCAACCAATCTAGTGCTGAACTGCTGCGCTTGCGTCAACAGCTAAGCAAAGGCAACCTCAACAGCTCAAACAACACCAAAGTAAAGTTAAAGCTTGAAGATGGCAGCATCTACCCAGTTGAAGGCCGTCTGGCATTCTCGGATGCCAGCGTGAACCCTGAAACAGGTACTGTGACTTTACGTGCGGTATTCCCGAACAAAAACCATTTACTTCTGCCAGGTATGTTTGCCACAGCGCAAATCGTACAAGGCGAAATTCCAAATGCTTTCCTGATTCCACAAGCGGCGTTAACCCGTACGCCTACTGGTCAGGCCATGGCGATGCTGGTGGGTGCTGACAATAAAGTAACTCCACGTCCAGTAACGACAGTCGGTACTCAAGGTAGTAACTGGATCGTAACCGAAGGTTTGAATCCGGGTGATAAAGTGATTGTTGATGGTATTGCCAAGGTAAAACCTGAACAGCAAGTGGTGCCTAAACCTTATCAACCTCAAGCAGCGGCCCCACAAGGTGCTGCTCCAGCTGCACAACAACCTGCAGCAGATGCAAAAAAGGCAGATGATGCAAAGAAACAACCTGAACAAAAACCTGCTGCAAATGCATAAGGAGTAATGGTTCATGGCTCAATTCTTTATCCATCGCCCGATTTTTGCATGGGTGATTGCATTGGTAATTATGCTGGCGGGTATTTTAACCATCAGCAAAATGCCAATTGCTCAGTATCCGACGATCGCGCCACCAACAGTGACCATTTCTGCGACTTATCCGGGTGCATCTGCAGCGACTGTAGAAAATACAGTAACGCAGATCATCGAGCAGCAGATGAACGGTCTGGATGGCTTGCGTTATATTTCCTCGAACAGTGCCGGTAACGGTCAGGCATCCATCGCCTTAAACTTTGAACAAGGTGTCGATCCTGATATTGCACAGGTTCAGGTACAAAACAAGTTACAGTCAGCGACTGCACTTTTACCGGATGATGTACAACGTCAAGGTGTACGTGTGACCAAATCTGGTGCCAGCTTCCTTCAGGTATTAGCCTTCTATTCTCCTGATGGCAGCCTGACTGCAGATGACATTAAAGACTATGTGAACTCAAATATTTCTGAACCTTTAAGCCGTGTGGCCGGGGTTGGTGAAGTTCAGGTCTTTGGTGGCTCTTATGCAATGCGTATCTGGCTGGATCCGGCCAAAATGGCTAGTCTGCAAGTGACTCCAAGTGATGTGGCTCAGGCAATCCGCACCCAGAACGCTCAGGTGGCTGTCGGTCAATTAGGTGGTGCGCCACAGATTGAAGGTCAGGTGCTGAATGCGACGGTGAATGCGCAAAGTCTGCTGCAAACACCTGAACAGTTCGAAAACATCTTCCTGAAAAATACCACTTCAGGTGCTCAAGTCCGTCTGGGCGATGTCGCACGTGTAGAACTGGGTGCAGACAACTACCAGTTTGATTCTAAATTCAACGGTAAACCGGCTGGCGGTGTTGCGATTAAACTTGCAACTGGTGCCAATGCACTGGATACCGCTGAAGCAGTTGAAGAACGTTTAAAACAGTTACGTCCTAACTATCCTCAAGGGATGGTGGATACACTGGCATTTGATACCACACCATTCATTCAGTTATCGATTGAATCGGTGGTTCACACTCTCATTGAAGCAGTCATTCTGGTCTTCATCGTTATGTTCCTGTTCTTGCAGAACTGGCGCGCAACGATTATTCCAACCATGGCCGTTCCAGTGGTTGTATTAGGTACTTTTGCAATCATTAATATTTTCGGTTTCTCGATCAATACCTTAACCATGTTTGCGATGGTACTGGCGATTGGTCTGCTGGTCGATGATGCGATCGTTGTGGTTGAAAACGTTGAACGTGTCATGGCTGAAGAGCATCTTGATCCTGTGAGCGCGACTGAAAAGTCGATGAAACAGATCTCTGGTGCGCTGATCGGTATTACCTCTGTACTGTCTGCAGTATTCGTACCAATGGCATTCTTTGGTGGTTCTACAGGGGTTATCTATCGTCAGTTCTCAATCACGCTGGTCACAGCAATGGTTCTGTCACTGGTGGTGGCCTTAACCTTTACCCCTGCCCTGTGTGCGACCATTCTGAAACAGCATGATCCGAACAAGCCGCAAAGTAACAATCCGGCTGCGCGTTTCTTCCGCTGGTTTAACCATAGCTTTGACCGTGTTTCTGTGAAATATCAGGGCGGCGTCAATCGTATGACACACCACAAGATTTTCTCCGGTATCATCTATGCGGTGGTGATCGGGATTATTGTGCTGATCTTCCAGAAACTGCCTTCTTCATTCTTACCTGATGAAGACCAAGGTGTCGTGATGACGCTGGTACAGTTGCCACCAAATGCAACCCTGGAACGTACCGATAAAGTCATCAACACCATGACTGGCTACTTCCTGGAAAATGAAAAAGATCATGTCCAATCTGTCTTTAGTGTGGCTGGTTTCTCATTCACAGGTGTAGGTCAAAACGCTGGTCTGGCATTTATCAAGCTAAAAGACTGGTCTGAACGTACCACACCAGAATCACAGGTCGGTGCAATTATCCAGCGTGGTATGGCACTGAACATGATTGTGAAAGATGCGTCTTACATCATGCCGTTACAATTGCCAGCGATGCCTGAACTGGGTGTATCTGCCGGCTTTAACATGCAGTTAAAAGCAGCAAGTGGTCAAAGCCATGAGCAACTTTTAGCAGCGCGTAATACTGTTCTGGGTCTGGCTGCACAAGACAAACGTCTTGCAGGTGTCCGTCCAAATGGTCAGGAAGATAACCCGCAGTACCGTGTGATTGTCGATCATGCACAAGCCGGTGCTTTAGGTGTCAGCATTTCTGAAATTAACAGCACCATGAGCATGGCGTGGGGTGGTTCGTACATCAACGACTTCCTTGACCGTGGTCGTGTGAAAAAAGTGTACGTTCAGGGTGAAGCCAGCTCTCGTATGATGCCGGAAGACCTGAACCAGTGGTATGTTCGTAACAACCGTGGCGAAATGGTACCGTTCTCGGCATTCGCAACCGGTGAATGGACCTATGGTTCGCCTCGTCTAGAACGCTATAACGGCGTATCTGCAATGAACATTCAGGGTACACCGGCACCGGGCGTGAGCTCAGGTGATGCAATGCGTGCGATGGAAGAAATCATTGCCAAGCTTCCTGAAATGGGCATGCAAGGTTTCGACTATGAATGGACGGGTCTGTCTCTGGAAGAACGTGAGTCTGGCACACAGGCACCATTCTTGTACGCGCTTTCACTGTTGATCGTGTTCCTGTGTCTGGCTGCATTGTATGAAAGCTGGTCAATTCCATTCTCGGTTCTTCTGGTTGTACCATTAGGCATCGTGGGTGCATTACTATTGACCTTTGGCGGTATGATTCTGTTTAAAGACCCGAACCTGTCGAATAACATCTACTTCCAGGTAGCGATTATTGCCGTAATTGGTCTTTCTGCGAAAAATGCAATCTTGATTGTGGAATTCGCCAAAGAGCTGCAGGAACAAGGCGAAGAGTTGTTTGATGCGACCCTGCATGCAGCAAAAATGCGTTTACGTCCAATTATCATGACCACCCTTGCCTTCGGTTTTGGTGTACTTCCACTAGCACTTGCTTCAGGCGCCGGTGCCGGTAGCCAGCACTCTGTCGGTTATGGTGTCCTTGGTGGTGTAATCAGTTCGACTCTTTTAGGTATCTTCTTTATTCCTGTATTCTACGTGTGGATTCGAAGTATCTTTAAATACAAACCAAAACAACAAAATCAGGAGTACAAGTCGTAATGCAAAATATATGGTCTATTACAGGTCGTAGCATTGCGGTATCTGCCCTCGCGCTTGCTTTGACTGCATGTCAAAGCATGCGTGGCCCAGAGCCCCTTGCAGAGGCAAATATCCCAAGCAGTTATACCAATGCTTCAGGTACTTCTGTAGCAGAACAGGGTTATAAAGAATTCTTTGCTGACCAGCGCCTGTTACAGGTACTGGACTTGGCATTGACCAATAACCGTGATTTGCGTACTGCCGCATTAAACATTCAACGTGCCCAACAGGCTTATCAGATTTCTGAAAATGACCGCCTGCCAACCATTGGTGCGAGCGGCAGCGTGTTACGTCAGGATACTGGCAGTAACAACCCGCAAAGCCGTGGCGCTGTAACGACTTACAACGTTGGTCTGGGTGTAACTGCATTTGAGCTAGATTTCTGGGGTCGTGTGCGTAGCTTGCGTGACAATGCTTTAGATACTTATCTGGCGACTCAAAGTGCGCGTGATGCGACTCAGATTTCCCTGATCGGTCAGGTAGCCCAAGCATGGCTCAGTTACTCATTTGCCAATGCCAATCTGGCACTGGCTGAGCAAACACTGAAAGCCCAGCTTGAATCCTATAACCTAAACAAGAAACGTTTTGATGTGGGAATCGATAGCGAACTTCCAGTACGTCAGGCACAGATTTCTGTTGAAACTGCACGTAATGATGTTGCCAACTATCGCACCCAGGTGGCTCAGGCACAAAACCTGCTAAATCTACTTGTAGGTCAACCTGTACCGGCCAACCTGTTACCGGCACAACGTGTTACCCGCATTACCTCTAATGCGGCACTAGGTGCAGGTTTACCAAGTGATCTGCTGATTAACCGTCCGGATGTACGTGCAGCTGAATATCGTCTGTCTGCTGCAGGTGCCAATATTGGTGCTGCCCGTGCGCGTCTGTACCCAACCATCAGCCTGACGGGTTCTGCAGGTTTTGCATCTGCGGATCTGGGTGATCTGTTCAAATCTGGCAGTTTTGCGTGGTCTGTAGGCCCAAGTCTGGATATTCCAATCTTCGATTGGGGTACACGTCAGGCGAATATCCGTATTTCCGAAACAGATCAGCAAATTGCGCTGTCAGATTACGAAAAATCAATTCAGACTGCATTCCGTGAAGTGAATGATGCCCTAGCGGTACGTCAGAATATTGGTGACCGTATTGCTGCTCAACGCCGTCTGGTCGATGCAACTAATACCACTTACCGTCTGTCTCTAGCACGTTTCCGTGCCGGTATTGACAGCTATCTGACTGTACTGGATGCACAACGTGCTTCATATGCAGCAGAACAAGGTTTGTTATTACTTGAACAGGCGAATCTGAACAGCCAGGTTGAGCTGTACAAGAGTCTTGGTGGTGGTTTGAAAGTTAACACTTCAGACACCGTACCGTATCGCCCGTCTGTGACCGAACAGCGTCGTGCGGAACAGGCAAAATAAGCTTAATCTCTTTTTCAGAAAAGCTCACTTCGGTGGGCTTTTTTTATACGTTGGTCCAATAGCCGATATATTTTATTGAATCAAGAAATCTGTATACTCAATTGGATGAGACTTAACACTTTATAAAATGTAAATCGATGAAAAAAATATTGTTATCTGCCTTGGTAAGTTCAATTTTCTTAACCGCATGCCAACAAAAAAATACAGTAGATTCAAAACCTGAACCAACAGCGGAAACCGTCGCTGAAAAAGAAAGCTTACCGTTGATTAAGGCTAAAACTGAACGTGTACAGCTCAGTAAAAATGAAGTATGCCATCCAGCCAGTGAGGATGAGTTTGCCAGTTGCACTAAATATCATCTGCAAACAGTGAAAACGAATGTAAATTGGTTAAACCAATATTTTTTGGAGCGTTTACAAAAAGACCATGCTGAAGCTTTCGACAAATCACCTGCTGTAGAGGTCACTCTTGATCCTGAAATGCCATCAACCAACTACAGTACCACTGCTGTACGTTATATCGGTCAGCATTACAATATCGCAAACTTTACATACTTTTCCGAATATTACCCAGCAGGCGCTGCACATGGTATGCATCATAGTGACTACGTTATTTTTGATCTCAATACCAAGCAGCGTTTAAGCCTGAATGATATTTTGGCACCTGCAAGCAAAGAAAAACTCAAAACTGAACTTTACGAACATAATCGTGAGTGGCTTGAACAACATCATATTGAGCAAAATGCATTTGAAGTAAGTGATAATTTCTATTTCAATGCCAATGGAATTGTATTTGTCTATCCATTGTATGAATTGGCTTCTTATGCAGAAGGTATTACTGAACTTGAACTTCCCTATTGGTCAGCTCAAGGGGTGATCCAAACAAAGTATTTACCCCAGCTGCCTGAGTCATCTGAAGAAATTTATAATGACTAAATTATCTATTTTAAGTGTAATAATAATCAAAGTATTTTTTCTAATTTAGGGATATGAATGTTACTAAGCAATCTGGAATCTGTACCGGGACATACCATTCGCCAGCAAATCGATGTGGTCTATGGCAGTACTGTGCGCAGTAAGCATGTTGGACGTGATTTATTGGCCGGCCTGAAAAATATTGTCGGTGGCGAGTTGACCGCTTATACCGAATTACTGGAAGAATCCCGTCAGGAAGCCATGAACCGGATGATTGAAAAAGCTCGCAGTATGGGTGCCAATGCGATTGTGGGTATTCGTTTTTCTACCTCAAATATTGCCCAAGGTGCTTCTGAACTGTTTGTTTATGGCACAGCAGTCATCGTTGATCCAGTCATGCCTAAACTGCCTGATCCATTTTCACAGGCGAACTAATGCATGGACGGATTGATTATACAGATTGTCATTTTTGCCATTCTGTTCAGTGTGGGTTTCGGTTTTGGTCGCTATAACGAGCGCAAGCATCTGCAATATCTGGATGAACAGGAACAGCGTTTGGCTTATATCCAGGTCAATAATAGCCGTTTCATCGAATCTACATTCCCCGGCCATATGATCAGCAGCAATGTGGTGATTTCACATGATTACTTTAAATATGCGATTGCTAATGTGCAAAACATGTTAGGTGGTCGTTTGACCAGTTATGAGAGTGTCGTTGAACGGGCACGACGTGAAGCTATAGTACGGTTAAAACTGGAAGCAGAAAAAATGGGTGCTGACCAGATTATGGGAATCCGCCTCAGTACGACTGAACTTGGCATGCAAGGTGGTATGGTTGAAGTCTTCGCTTATGGCACCGCAATTCAAGCCAAGTAATTATGCTTCTGAAAGCTTCTCTACAAATAAAATTCCATTCAGATGATCAATTTCATGCTGTACAATTCGTGCCGGAAAGCCTTTGAACGACTGAACTATTTCCCTTCCCTCTAAAGTAAAATAACGCACCTGAACCTCTTCTGCTCGAGCTACCCTCCCTCTTTGCTCGGGCACACTTAAACAGCCTTCCTCACCCAATACTTGTGTAGCTGAAGTACTGATAATCTCCGGATTGATCATGGTCACGGCTTCCATATACGGCGCATCCGGATAACGTAAATTGGGCCGTGATGCGACAATAATAATGCGTTTAGACACATAAACTTGGGGCGCTGCAATGCCCACGCCCTGACGTTGTTGCATGGTCTCCATCAAGGCGCTGTTAAATTGCCGCAACCAGTCACTGTCAAATTCAGCCTGTGTGACCAGACTGGCAATTAGGGTTAAAATGGCCTCACCTTGCTGTGCCACCGCCAAGGTATTTGTCATCGCGCTATCCTGCAATTTTTCATCCAATTCTATCTTAGAGGGAAAATTACAGAATGAACATCAGGATAAAATGAATAAATATGTTTAAAAAAGATAAGCTCTGTTTTGAATGATTTTCTGAACTCCAGCTTATTGTTGCCTTAAAGACTTCACCTGAAAGGAAAATAATTAATCAAAACATTCCAAATAATTTTATTCATTTAAATTTTAATAACTTTTAGTTTAGATTAAACAAAGAAAGATTGATTATTCAAGAAAATAACCCTTCTTTAAAATCAGCAATCAAGTCATGGATATTAAATAATGGAACGACTACATGAATGCACAACCCTATCTGAGCCGTGCTGATAAACGCACCCTCGGACTATCGTCCCTAGGTGGCGCACTGGAATTCTATGATTTCGTCATTTATGTGTTCTATGCCAAATTAATTTCCGAACTGTTCTTCCCAAGTACCCTGAGTCCATTTTGGGCCATGCTGAATACCTATGGCATCTTTGCCGCAGGCTATTTCTTCCGTCCACTCGGCGGTGTGGTGATGGCGCATTTTGGGGATCTGATCGGTCGTAAACGACTATTCAGTTTATCCATCTTGCTGATGGCGCTACCGACCCTCATGATCGGGATCATGCCAACCTTTGAAAGTATTGGTTATGCTGCACCATTACTGCTGCTATTGATGCGTGTTATTCAAGGTATTGCGATTGGCGGTGAAATTCCGGCTGCCTGGACCTTTGTGTCAGAGCATGTGCCAGAACGCCGAATTGGGATTGCCAATGGTTTGCTGACTGCCGGCCTATCGCTCGGGATTCTACTTGGTGCCCTAATGTCGCTATTTATTTCACTTCAGTTCACTGAAGCGGAAATCAAAGACTGGGCTTGGCGCGTTCCATTCATTCTAGGTGGGATTTTCGGTTTTATTGCCCTTTACCTGCGCAGTTATTTGAAAGAAACTCCAGTTTTTAAAGCCATGCAAGCTCGAAAAGAGCTTTCTAAAGAATTACCGGTCAAGCAAGTGCTGTTAAGCCACAAAACTGCTGTAGGCATTGGGATGTTATTTACCTGGTTCCTGACCGGCTGTGTGGTGGTCTTGATTCTGGCGATGCCGAATCTGCTGGTGGCTAGTTTTGGCTTCGAACGTGCTGATGCATTCAAAATGCAAAGTGCTGCGATCCTGATGCAAATGCTCGGTTGCATTATTGCGGGTGTACTGGCTGACCGTTTCGGTGCAGGTAAAGTGATTTTGCTTGGCTCTATATTTGTAGCGGTAGTGGCTGGGATTTTTTATCACAGTCTGGGTCATGTTGAAGCGTCAACGGTGTTCATGCTTTACATGTTGCTCGGTTTAAGCTCAGGAACCGTGGGCATGGTGTCTTATAGCATGGTGAAAATGTTCCCGGCACAAATCCGTTTCAGCGGAATTTCATTTTCCTATAATCTGGCCTATGCGATTGCAGGTGGGATTACCTTGCCACTGGTGCAATGGTTAAGCCTGTATAGCAATATTGGCGCCTTGTACTATATCTGGACCGTTTGTCTAGTGACCTTATTCACTGCCCTGCTTTACCGCAGCAAATTTGAAAAAACAACCTAAAATAAAAAAGAGCCTGACTCACAGGCTCTTTTTTTAAGCGTAAAAATACGAGCTTAAGCTTTCAGATTCTTGCGTAGCTCATCTTCCACAATGCTGATCTCGATCTCACTGAATTTACGGATTTCACCTTCGGCATGTTTTTCCAGCATGCCCCCGACCAAAGGCACTTTCACATTCACCGTCCAGTTTAACTGGAACTGGATCTGCTGTTCATCACCTGTAACGGCACGCTGACATTTGGCTTCAATCGGCAGATTGGCACCTAGTTCCACGACTGAAGTCATTTCTTCCAAGTTGCTGACATCGGTACGTTGCAAGCGAAACGCATCTTTTAGCAGTTTTTTTGCAATATCCGGAATTTTGACATCCAGATTGTAGGCACGTTTCAGGGTATACAGATGTCCCTGCTTTTCTGAAACCAGAATTTCCATATTTTGAGCAGGGATCCGATGACAAACCGCTTCATGCAAACTGATGTCATTTGCCAGACGTTTAAACTCATCAATCGAAACACCACGAATAATTGCGTTTACGGTAAACTGGTGGGCCATATCTATTTTCCTTATTTTTATTAGGGGTTATGGACTCAAATTAAGTCAAATGAATCATCTGACAGAGAAGATAAGCTATTTAAGTCAATTTTACATCGGCTGTCATTATTTTTTTATTGAGAAAAATTGGCATTGAGGTCAATGTTTCCAGGCAATTTTTGCAGATATACAGGGTCCACAGCTGAGTAAAAGCTGAACTTCACGATACTCAATAACCGCATGAAATTCTTCTGCCCCATCATCCAGACCAGAAGCATACCAGACCGTGCCCGCAGGAAATTTCTTTAACCAGCTGGCCTTATAAAAATCAGAAACCGAATCAAACTGTAGATAGTGTTCCGGTTCGGCTTCAACCTGAGTCGCCAGAGCCATAAATTTCTGTAATTGTGCCTGATGAAAATCAATCAGCATGAGGCAGCCCTTCCTTTTGTATGAGGCGATTGCATGCCATATTAAGCATAGATGTCATTTTCGACTTGTGAGTTTTGACATCATGACTTAGATCAGATTAAAAATAATATAGATTCACCTCCCCTGATTCAATCCACGTATAAGGATATCCAGTATGCAACAAGGAAAAGTTCAGGTCGAAACCGTGCAGTTTCTGGCAGAAGATGGCTATACCTTAACGGGCAAGCTTTACCGCAGTGAATATGCCAAAGCCAATATTGTCATTGCCTGTGCGACCGGTGTTCCCCAAGCTTTCTATCGACGCTTTGCCGAGTATGCAGCACACGCAGGTTTTCAGGTACTGACTTTTGATTATCGCGGGGTGGCTGATTCTGCACCCAAACGTTTAAAGAATTTCAAAATGTCCTATCTGGACTGGGGACAATATGATCTTAGCGCTGCGATTGATTATCTGAGCCAAACCGGTATGGACATTTATATGATTGGCCACTCCTATGGCGGACAGGCCTTGGGATTAAGCAAATATCATGATCGTATTGAAGCAATGTACTGCTTTGGCACTGGTGCTGGCTGGCATGGTTATATGCCTTTAACTGAAAGAATCAAGGTTCAGGTAATCTGGAATATTGTTTTTCCACCGATGGTGGCAGTGACAGGCTATTTGCCATGGAGCCGTTTAAATATGGGCGCTGACTTGCCACGTGATGTTTATCGTCAGTGGCGAAAATGGTGTAAAAATCCGACCTATTTCTTTGCCGACCCTGAATTGAAAGACCTGCATACCCATTATGCCGCGGTAAAAACACCTATTTATGCCGTAGCCGCGCTTGATGATGCCTGGGCCTTACCTGAATCCAGACAGGCTTTTATGCAACATTATCGTCAGGCTCCGTTGCATTATATCAATATTCAGGCAGCTGATTATGGACTCAAGCACATTGGACATATGGGTTATTTCCGTCAGGGCGCAGAACAGCTCTGGGATGAAGTGCTCACCAAGTTCAGCGAATTACATCAACTCAAATATGCAGCTTGATTTTAGTTTCTAGAGCATTTAAGCATTTAGCTGCTTAAGCATAACGTGCCTGTTGAATATCGGTTCTGATTTCCTGACGGTGTTCCTCGCCGAAACGGTCGACATGGGCATAAAATACCCCATAACGGCCGACATAATATTCCAGTGACTGGTCATAAAAATTCCAGAAAATTGACCATTCGCCTAAATCCATCTGACGGATTTGTGTACCGGTATGCATCGGCATCTTACGGAGCAATTCCTGCTGTAACTGCTCTGCTTCACTGCGGTCCTGAATCTGAACCTGATGTTGGAAAAATAATTGCGCCACATCATCAAACAGTTCCAGCTCATAGGCATCGACCACATGCAATGTTTCCTGAGACTCAGATTGATTCTCTTCAGCATTCCTGGAAATCGGGTCCGCTTTTTCGACACGTTTACTCTTTACATACCGTTGGGTTTTATAGATTTTCATGCCGATAAACCACATCGCATAAATTATCAGGGCTAGACATGAAAAAATCAGGAATTTAAGAATCATTGATCATCTCGTGTGGTTAATTTTATTTTTATCACGGTCTGCCAATTCTTGATTTGGCGATCTTCTTTCAACTTAACACAAGTCTATTTTTTGTACAGAAAACTTGAGGATTTTTTTAGATCTTCTTGGATTTTTTCTTTGGTTGAGCCCTATTTCCTAGTATTTAATTTGAAATGAAAATCTAAAATCTTGTTAAAAATTAGAATTAATTCAAAAGACCAATATTAGATCTCTTTCATAAATCAAAAAACGATCTTCTTTTTGGTTAATATTTGCACTCCGGATTTCTTAGCATTCGTGCATAATCTGCGGATGAAATACATCGATTCAAACAAGCTTTCTGATCCTCAGTTCAAGCGATACACAGGCATCTCATGGTCAACTTTCTATTTGATGGTTGAGCAATTGCAGAAGCATGTCTCTGCCAAAGGCAGACCGCCCAAGTTAAGCCTGGAGGATCAGGTTCTGCTCTGTCTGAGCTATTGGCGGGAATACCGAACCTTATTTCACGTTGCGACGAGTTACGGGGTTTCAGAGCCCACAGCCTCAAGAATTGTCCGTCATGTTGAAGACTGCCTGATTCGGTCCAATCTGTTTAATTTACCCAAAGATTTACCCGAGGGCGAAGGCATCGACTGGAATGTT